>CAMWNL010000012.1 GCA_947175585.1 uncultured Bacteroidales bacterium
GGCCCACAGTCATGCTCGAACGCTGAGCTTCAGAGTTAAAGTCGTTGAATCTCACGCCGACAGTATGAGTGACCGTTGGCTTCAAATCAGGGTTACCGATGACGATGCGGAGGGGGTCGGTCATATCGGCTACCGGCTGGAGTTGAGTCATCGAGGGCTGAGAGCTGCGACCCATATAGTCAACATTGAGCGACGAGGTCTTGGATTTACGGAAGCGATAGCGCATATAGGGGGCGAAGTTCCATACCCAACGTTTGGGGATGGTCTTTCTCGAGTCTGTGAGATTAAGCGAGTGAGACATCTGAGGTACGGCTGAAATACCGACGTCGATGTTGCTTCTCTTAGAGACGTGTTTATAACCGACTCTTATGTCCTGATTCATGTAGTCGTTGCGGAAGCGGTTTGTCAGCTCGTCGTTGAGAACAAGGTCAGAGCTAATAGATGGCTCACCGCTCCATCCGTCGGGGAAAAGAACAGGGTGGTCGTAGGTGAGACGGTCGGTGTTGTTCCACCGGTATTGGAAGTTGTATGCGAGAGTGAGGAAGTTGCCCTTTTTAACATCGCCAAGCGGCTCGGTCCATGACACACGTGCACTCACTGAGTTAGACCATGTGTGGTTGTCGGTAAAGCGGTCAGCGAGGTCTATCGAGTCGTCGAAGAGGTAAAATTTGTTCCATGAATAAGAATTACTCTTCTCGCGGACATTGCTCATGCGGTAGTTAGCAAAAATTGAGAATGAACGTCCAGGTCTCGAACGGAAGTTGTGATTGAAAATGAGTCGACCCCCGACTTCAACTGAAGTGCCTTTAGAGTTGTCACGGTTGATGCTTCGTGTCACTTCGCTCAGAGTCGCATTGCCGGCGCGAGTCAGAGAAGAGTCGTTGGAGTAAGACTTGTTGAAGTTGACTGAAACGTTGGGCATGAATTCGAAAGTGTTCATAGAGTCGGGCTTCCATTGGATGCGGAAGTCGGCACGGACGTTGTGGCCCTTGTCGCGAGAGGCTCTTTGAGAGTTATAATAAGATGTGGAGTCTACAAACAGATACTGGAGATCAGATTTCTGCCAAGAGTCACGGTCAGTCTCAGAGTAGAGTACATTACCACCGACGCGGAATATTTCTTCTTTGCCAACGTTGAAGTTCATGCCTAAAGCCTTGGATGAGGTTATGCCGTTGGAATTACCGAAACGGCGGAAGCGACCGCCATTTCCGTCAGTGAAGGCCGGGTCGTTGACATTATTACCGCCTCCCATGATAGAAAACTGGTTGCCATTCCAGAAACGGTTGACAAGGAATGATCCTTTGTATCGGCTGTCAGTGCCGTAACCGGCCTCGACATTTCCTACCCAGCCATTTTCCATACCTTTCTTGACAGTCAGGTTGATGACGGTTTCTTCTTCACCGTCATCGACGCCTGTAATGCGGGCAAGGTCACTCTTGCGGTCAACGACCTGGAGCTTGTCGATCATGTCGACAGGAAGGTTCTTAGAAGCTACTTTAGGGTCATCGGCGAAGAACTCTTTGCCATTGAGCAAGATTTTAGATACCTCTTTACCATTGGCTGTGATTTTACCTTCTGAATCGACTTCCACGCCCGGGAGACGTTTAAGCAGGTCCTCGACAACGGCGTTGGGAGCGGTTTTATATGAGTCGGCATTGTATTCGACGGTGTCCTGCATTACTTTAATAGGTGTTTTAATACCTACTACCGTTGTCTCCTTAAGCATTATCGAACTTTCGGTAAGGGTAATCGGCTTCAGTCTGATGTCAGAATCTGATACCTTGATATTCGAGTATTCGGGATTGTAGCCGACATAAGAAGCTTCGAGGATATATGAGCCGTTCTGCACTGAAGATAGAGTGAAACGACCGTTTTCGTTTGTTACAGAACCCTTGACCTGCACGCTGTCTTTTGGAGTGAGCAGGCGGACGGAAGCCTGAATCATAGGTTCACCGTTAGAGTCAACAAGGCGCCCCGTGATATCGTAGGCGAGCGATGAGAGTGCTCCTATAAAAAACGCGAGCAGAGTTAATGAAAAACGATTTAATGATGAATGTGTCATTTTTGCGATGAAAAATATTATGGGGTTTACCATAAATGTGACACGAAATTAGTAAAAAGTTTAAAGGCTGCAAAGGTAGATATATAGTAGAATAGACAAACACGCCTATTTTATAGACGAAAGGGTGGGGCGATAGATTTTGTTCAATGACAAGACACTTTTTTTCCGATTAAATTGTTATAATATAAACTTACTTATCAAAGACAAAAAATGCGTATGAAGATTATAAATGGTAAACTGTTGGCATCGATACTATTGTCAGGAGCCATTGTCGGACTCAGTTCGTGTACCGGTCTTATGATGTCATCGGATTTCGGATATGATGATTACGGACCTGTCTATACAGGAGGTTATCTGCCAAATTATGGAATTGGATATAATCCTCCTTTAGGATATTATGGACCGGCATGGAACACTCCGCCTCCACCTCCACCTGCACCGGCTCCGTCACGACCAAACGGCTCGAATAGACCTAATTATGCTCCGCCCCAACAGTCTCAACCACAACAACCGAGTCGTCCCGTACAGTCTACGGCACCTAACGGACAGCAACGTCCAGGTAATATGGGTCAGCCGGCTCCATCGGGGAATAATCAATCCGGAGGCAATCAGTCAGGCAGTAGCGGCACTCATCGAGGCCGTTAGCGTATAAGTTTTGAGTTAATGCGTTTGAACTCAAAGTAGATCATCGCAGCCGTAACGACCGTAGCGAGTAAATCGGATCCAGGGAATGATAGCCAGACGCCTGTCAGTCCGAATTTACCCGGTAAAGTCATCAGCAAGGGAATCAGGAAAATCACCTGACGAGCGAGACTGAGGAAAATCGATTTGCCTACGCTGCCTATGCTTTGGAAGAATGTGGTGGACACAATCTGAAATCCGACGACAGCAAAGGCAAGTAAGGCATGGGTCAGACAATCGACGGTTACATCCACGAGATATCTGTCGGAAGTAAACGCTTTCGCAATTAAAGAAGGGAAGCATAGTCCGATTAAGCTGCCTGCCGTACAGATTCCGGTCGTGACCGCGGTCGCCAGCCAGAACGTACGTTTTAATCGGTCAAGGCGACCGGCTCCGTAGTTATAGCCGATTATCGCCTGCATGCCTTGACAGATGCCAATGATAATCATAACGATAAGTGAGGTATATGTTGAGAATATACCGGCTGCACCAATAGCTGTGTCTCCGCCATATTTCAGCAATGATTTATTGATGATTACATTGATAAAACAAGACGCTGCGTTGACAAGAGCCGGAGCTGCACCAATCGAGATTATTCCGATTACAATTTTCCACTTTAGCCGATATGTGCCGGGAGTGAAATGAAGAGTTACATCGCGACGTAAGAAGTGAGCCATAACGAAAATCATAGAGCAGGTCATGGCGATATCGCTTGCGATGGCCGCACCTTTTATGCCAAGTCCAAACGTGAAGATGAACAATGGAGCGAGGGCAAGATTAATCAAGGCTCCAAGAATCATTGTCATCATGGCTCTACGCGGATAACCCGATGCACGCATGATATTATTGAATCCGAAAGCAAGATTGGTCATCAGCAGGCCTGGAAGCATCCAAAGTATGAAGTCACGAGCGTAGGGGAGGGTGATGTCGCTGGCTCCGAATGCTCTCAGAATGGGATCGATGTAAATACCGAAGAAGCTGATATATATAATGGCGTTGATAAGAAGGAGCACGAATGCGTTGCCTAAAACCATTGAAGCGCGGTCGAGCTCTTTCCTACCGAGAAAAATTGAAATTCTTGCGGTTGCGCCTGCACCGACCAGCACACCAAGGGCGGTGGTCAGGTTCATTACCGGGAATGTTATCGCAAGACCTGAGATGGCTTCCGCTCCGACTCCCCGACCTATAAAAATGCGGTCAACGACGTTGTAGAGCGACATTACGAGTAGACCTACAACTGTAGGAAGACTGTATTGCCATAGGAGCCTGCCTACTGAAGCGGTTCCCAATATATTAAGATTGCCTTTTACAGAATCTTCTTTCATAGGATGAAGTAAATTAAAAATGCTTGTCAACTTAGTGCTGACAAGCATTTAAATATGGGATATTAAACGAGTGCGCGTTAATTACTGAGCAGCAGAAGCTTTAGCGCGTTCGTAGTATTTGCGTATGTCGAGATTTGCAGCCTGTCCGTAGGTGGGATAATAGTTGAGGATTTTTTCGTAGGCTTTGGCTTCAGCAGCAAAGTTTTTCTGTTCGCGATAAACGTTTGCTTCCTTGATTAATATGATAGGAGTCAACTGAGAGTTGTTGTCAGCTTCGCTGATGGCTTTATCATAGGCGCTGAGAGCTGCATCATAATTCTTGAGGTTAACGTAGCAGTCGCCTTTGAGAGTCTGGATGCCTGCGGCAACGATTTCGTCAGAAGCTGAGGCATCGTTAAGATACTTAACGGCTTCTTCATAGTTGCCACCTTGATAAAGGCGAATCGCAGCTTCGATTTTTGCGCGGTCACCGCTCTTTGTGCCATGAGTGGCGGCTTCCTTATAGAGGTTAAGAGCGATAGAATCGTTCTGTTCAACATCAGCGAGGGCAATAGCTTGATCAGCTTTTGCAACCTGAGACTGGCGCACGAGAAACCAGACGAGAACAATTACGAGGACGGCGGCTACTGCAATGAAAAGAGCTGTAAGCTGTTTGCGGTATTTTTTTGTTTTTGCTACGAAGTCTGCTTCTTCTTCGATAACAGGCTGAACGTTTGGGTTGTTATTTTCCATTGAATTATGTTGATTTCGTTTTTATTCCGAGAAAAATGCGACGACAAAATTATGTCGTAGCTTTCGAACTGCAAAAATAGTGTTTATCTCTCAGAAATAAAAATTTTTTTGGATGCTTTGTCTTATAAATCTTTATTTTATTTTGAATCCGCGGTCAGAAAGGAGCTTCTTACACTCGGCGACACGGTCGCCTTGAATAAGAATCTCACCTCCGCGAGCGGACCCGCCGCATCCGAGAGCACGTTTGATTTCGGCCGCGAGTTCTTTGATGTCTTCTTCCGGAATCGTAAAACCAAATAAGATTGTCGCCGTCTTGCCGGCGCGTCCTTTGCGTTCGAGCGATATATGAACCGGCGAAGTCTGTGATGGCTCCAAGACTGCATCAGTATCGGCGTTAGCGTCGGCAGTCCCGTCGGCATCATTGTTGGGAAAAGTGTCTGCGAGACTGCCAAGGGCGTCGCGCCAATCTTGTTGGAACATGTTTTGATATATTTAATTTCCTTCGGTTATGACTTGATCAAGAGACTCATGAGAAGCGTTTTCCCAAGATTCTTCTGCTTGAGAACCGGGATTGGCAGGTTCATAGATGTCTTCGACGTTGTCTCCGGCAGGAGTGTCGACATGAGTGCGGCTGTCAAACCAACCGATATAGTAGATTACTGCAACTGCTATAGCTGCAACAATAAAGCCGATAAGAATGAGGCGGCCAAGACCTTTCTGATTTGAATTGTTAGAACTTGCCATAATGTTATATATTGAATTTGGTTATAAGTTTTTGACTTCTTGAGCAAACGCATACATTTTAATGGCAGCTTCAGCAGCTTCGGAGCCTTTATTGCCAAGGCAACCTCCTGCGCGGTCAAGTGCATCCTGCTCCGTGTCGACAGTGAGAACTCCAAATATGACAGGCACGTCGCAGTCAGCATTAAGCGATGTCACGCCCTGAGTAACACTCTGACAGACATAATCAAAGTGAGGAGTGCCGCCACGGATGACACAACCAAATACTATTACTGCATCAAACGCAGAGCTTTCAATCAGTTGTGATGCGCCAAATGTCAACTCAACAGCACCCGGCACGTGAAAAACTTTTATCTGATCTTCATCAAAACCTTCGCGACTGAATGTGTCGAGAGCTCCTTTGAGCAGAGCCGAGGTGATGTGGCCGTTCCATTCAGCTACGACAATGCCAACGGTCATGCCGTCGACTTTCGGGAGGACTCCAGAAGGAGCGCTATTTTTATTTGCGGTTGCCATTATTGTAGTTTGCTTTTAGATATATAACAATTATGCAAGTTAAAGAGTTGTATTTTAAGAAATGGCTAATGAAGTTTCTGCCAATCTGCGGTTAGGTTTTTTGCAGCGTTGTTGGCTGTAAGAGCTGCTTTAGATAGTACGGCTCTGCGGAAGTCTTCGTCGGGAGATTCGAGGTGAGTCGCCGAATCCGGATCACAGTAAAGGGCGTCGACAGTTCCGGCAACAGCCCCGGCGTTCCACATCATTGAAGTGCAGATCTCCTCCGTGATTTCGACAGAAGTGACGTCTTTACCGCTATAGTAGTTGATACGGCGCTCTGCGGTATCAATGTTAATCAACGACCGGCAATAGAAGTTGATGTGGTCGTGGTAGCATCGATTTCCATCGGAGGCACCGAAAATTGTTTCGAGGTCGTTGTTGCGGACTATGACGAGTGATGCGTATTCGAGATTTTCGAGTATGGCCGGCATCACGCGAGTAATACGAGGTTCCTGTTGAGGGAGGAATCCCGGAAGATATACAAGGATTGCTTTGCGTTCGGCTGCGTGGGACAGTAACTGTGACATGCGAGGACGCATGCGAGGATCGAGAGCGTAGAAACCTCCATAAATTATGATGTCATTTTCATCAATGCGAGGCCACACGACATCAAAACATTCATCAGGATACTGTTCGTAGCGAGTTATGTTGACTATACCGTTTTGATCGGTATTATATATAATAATAGGCGAAAGCCCTTCCGTGAAACGGTCAACCGATGATGTCTCGACACCGGACTGAGAAACGAAGTCGAAAATTATGTCGCCTACCGAGCCTTTTGCGAGTTCGCTTACAAGATGAACAGGTAATCCCTGACGGGCGAGTATCGCTGCTGCATTTACAATGCGACCTCCCGGCATAGAACCTACAGGCTGAGAATTGCGGAACACTATGTCAAGAGCGCACTCTCCGATGCAGAATATCTTTTTCATCAGTGTTATCAGCTTTTGTCTCCACGCGCTGCCTTGCCAAGATAACCGCCATGATGACGCTTTGCATACTCTTCGCGAGAAAATTTTATCTCATTCATTACGTTTACGACAAGTACATCACCTATAACGGTCATCATGGTTGTTGATGTTGTCGGAGTCAATCCAAGGGGGCAGACCTCTGGCGCTCCACCTGTAGGAAGAACGAAATCGGCCCGGTCAGCGAGCGGTGATGTCGGGACACCGGTGATAACAATCAGAGGTATGTCGGGATAAATATTTTTTGTAAGGCTTACGAGATCGACAATCTCATTAGTCTTGCCTGAATTTGAAATCATCAGCATTATATCATTAGGCTGTAGTATGCCGAGATCGCCATGCTGAGCTTCAGAAGGGTGGATGAATACGGCCGGTGTGCCGGTAGAGGAGAACGTTGTAGCTATGTTCATGGCAATTTGTCCGGCTTTGCCCATTCCGGTGGTTACAAGTTTTCCTCCCTTATTGTGTACACGCTCGACAATAGCCTCTACAGCTTTCTGATAGTCATCAGTGACAGGTATGGCTGCAATTGCTTCGCTTTCGGCGCGAAGAATGTCGCGCATCGATTGTTTGATATCCATTATGGAAAAATAAGTATATTATGTTGTGTTTATTTTATTCCTGATCTTCGTAGACGGTCGGATCATCAATGCCGGCGTCGACAAGAGCCTGATGGCGTTCGATGCATGTGCCGCAACGTCCGCAGTGACGTTCTCCTCCTTTGTAGCAAGAGTAAGTGTGAGAGTAATCGATGCCGAGTGCCTTGCCGCGCAGCGCAATTTCTGTTTTGCTCATCAGAGTGTAAGGAGCGCGAATTTCAATGCCGTCGTAAGTTCCGGCTGATATTGCCGCTGACATTGCTTTAATAAAACTCTCGCGGCAGTCAGGATAGATGGCGTGGTCGCCGGCGTGATTTGCAATCATCAGGGCTTTGAGTCCACGACTCTCGGCGAGACCGGCGGCTGCGGCAAGCATTATGCCGTTGCGGAACGGCACTACTGTCGACTTCATGTTATCGAAGTCGTAGTTGCCCTCTGGTATAGAGTCTGCACCTGACAGGAGTGAACTATGGAAGTATTGTCCGATAAACGAGAGGTCGATTTCGATAAGTTCGATACCCAGCGCTTTACAATGGTAGCGCGCACATTCAATCTCGCGAAGATTGTGGTTTGAACCGTAAAAGAAAGTGACTGCAAGGTCAATGGAATCAGTGTACTCGTAAAGCATCGTCACCGAGTCCATGCCTCCGGAGAGTACTATAAGAGCGTCTTTGTTCATTGTGACAAATTATTTAGCAAGATTGGTTGAGGCTTGAAATGCGGCAAGCATGCGAGATTTTACCATGTCCTGATGATCCTCGTCGCCGTAGTTTGCAAAGGGATAGATGGATATGCCTCCACGTGGAGTAAAGATGCCGATAACCTCGATATAGCGCGGATTCATAAGCCTGATGAGATCTTTCATTATTATATTGACGCAGTCTTCGTGGAAATCGCCGTGATTGCGGAAACTGAAGAGATAGAGCTTCAGGCTCTTGCTTTCGACCATGTCTTCGCGAGGAATGTAATTAATGATTATTCTCGCAAAATCGGGCTGGCCTGTTTTGGGGCACAATGAAGTAAACTCAGGACAATTGAAGGTGACCAAGTAGTCGTTTTCAGGGTGTTTGTTCTTGAATGTTTCAAGAATATCAGGGTTATATTCGGTCGGATATTTCACGCCGGTATTTCCGAGCAATGTGCATCCGTTGATTTCGTCGTTGCTTCGTGGCATATCTGTTATAAGTTTTTGCTTAATAATCAAATCTTATTTTAACGCAAAAATACGATTTTTTTACGACACTTAAAAATGTGGACCAGCGTACAGTTTCAATGAATGTGAACCGACACGGATGATGTAGATCCCCGGCTTAACTGAAATCTTACTTCTGGTGTCTGGGCACTCGATATGGCTTATGCAGTTTCCTGTAAGAGTGTATACGCTTACAGGGCGCTTTTCAGGGTCAGAGATATTGATTGCACCGTCTGCATATATGACGTCCGGTAAGGAGTCGTCAGTCTGAATGTCATCTATAGAGGCGTTTTGTTCAACCCATACGTAGTTTGACGGTTCGCTTATTACTTCAGGTATCTGTCTTACTTCACCGTCTTTGTGGCTGACGGCCCATGATGCTCTTACGTAGTAAGCGATTTGGTCTTCAGAGGGTAAACCGGCGCGGTCGATTGTAGCGTAAGTCTCGTCAGTAATTAATGTCTCTATCGGCAGAACTATTGCCGAAGAAGCCGGCAGATCGACAGTGACTTTAAGGTCATCGATGAACATCATGCCGGAGTCTTCGCTTGTGATGAGTATACATGAGGCTTTTGATCCACCTGAAAGTTTGAAGTTGAAGGTTTCAGGATTATCGGACACTGTAAAATCGCTTATATCAACAAATGTAAGAGACGGGGAGTAATTGCATAATTTTACAGACGCATTTTTAAGGCCTTTACGGCTGAACGCGGTGAATGATACATTGATTTCTCCATTACAAGGAGTAAGATCTATGGCCGGAGACTGAAGATAGGCTTGTCCGAAGAAGTCAATATCCTGGTTGTTAATACCGATTATGCCATCGGCAATGACCGGCATATTGGCGAACCAGTCGCCTTTGAAGAGCCATTCAAGTTCTTTCTGCGGAGCATCTACAGTGCCATCCGATATGATATCGGAAAAATCAGTGTCGATTATTGCGAATGTTTCGTTATTTATGGCTTCATGGCGCCTGATAAGATGGAGATAATATTGAGAAGCTAAAGCTGATGATGTCCACCTGGCAGTGAATGAATCAGTGGAAATATCAGATGGAGATAGAGCTGTGACGGATTCTACAGCATCGGGGGCTACTGTAATCATGTTGGATTCGCCGGAAACGGCATTGCCGGACTTGGCGGCTACCGTATAATAATAAGGTGTGGCAAAATCATCGCGTTCTACGACAAATGATGTTTCGTTTACTTCTTTGTCTTTTACAATATATTTACGGCTGAAGACGGTGGTCGTCACGTCATAATCAAGTGTAAAAACATTCAATATATAAGATTCAGCGTTAAGCGAGGTCTGCCAGTTGGCAGTGAATGAATCGAATTTGAAATCGGTGGAGGGTAGGGCTGCAGGAACTGCCACGCCGCTATCATCTATGATAATGTCATCAATCAGCATGTCGGTGTAGGCATAAAAATAGATGATTGTCGGTTCGGCTTTCATTGACGGTCCGGAACCGGTAGGCAGGGTTACTGTGTAAGTTGCCCATTCATCTGTGATATCGCCAGACATGTAGCCGTTGTTTGAATCCATCAAGAAGAAAAATGCGCCCGGGGTAGCGGATTTGGCTTTGAATGACACGCAGTAGTTACCTCCGTTTGCGCCTAAATCCAGTTGAGGTGTGGCAAGTTGTGATCCGACGGGCATATATGCGCATCCTCCAGCCTCGCACACAGATAATCCGGTCCAACCTGGTGTGGCCGTGATAGCGTCATAGTCTGTTATTGCTGTAGCAGGGGAATCTTCAGAGCCGTGTGTGAATTTATTGAAGTCTTCAGAAAGTACTATTTCTGCTGATGAACTGGCTGCACCCATCAGAATGGCGAGAAGAGAAAACGAGAATTTGTTCATAGTGATATGACCGGAATGTTTTTAATTGACTCACAAATGTACAAATAAAATGTATATGAAGCAAACAGGGCGTGCAAACCAAAGTCTGCACGCCCTGAATTAGGGTCTTATGCTCGTGAAAAATTAGAGCTGAGGACCGGCAGCAACAAGTGCCTTACCGGCTTCGTTGTTTTCGTATTTCTTGAAGTTCTTGATGAAACGAGCAGCAAGATCTTCAGCTTTCTTAGTCCACTCTTCGGGGTTAGCGTAAGTGTCGCGAGGATCAAGAATTTTGGGATCTACGCCGGGAAGTTCGGTAGGAATTTCGAGGTCGAAGATCGGGAGTTTCTTGGTGGGAGCAGTGAGGATAGCGCCATCGAGGATAGCGTCGATGATACCACGGGTGTCGCGGATAGAGATACGTTTGCCTGTACCGTTCCAGCCGGTGTTGACGAGGTATGCTTTAGCACCGCTCTTTTCCATCTTCTTAACGAGTTCTTCAGCATATTTGGT
>CAMWNL010000013.1 GCA_947175585.1 uncultured Bacteroidales bacterium
CCCGTATGATATGAAAAATCCAATCTTCGACATAGAAAACTGGCGTGAGATCGGCGCGACCCTCGCCCGAAACAAAACGCGCACATTTCTGACTGCATTCGGCATCTTCTGGGGCACAGCCATGCTCGCCATGCTGTGGGGCGGAGCCCACGGCGCTGAAGGCATGCTACGCCGCAACTTTGCCGGCTTCGCGACTAATCTCGGCGCTGTAATTCCCAATACGACTTCTATTTCTTATAAAGGTTTCAACAAAGGCATGTACTGGACAATGACCCAAAGCGACGTTGATGCCATCCGCAACGTCACTCCGGGTATTGAATACTCATCGACGACCAACAACAATTACGGAACTGTTGCATACGGCACTAATTCCACAACTGCGTCTATCATCGGTTTTGAGCCTGAGTTCTCCAAAATCAATCTGCCCGTAGTCTACAGCGGCCGTGTGCTCAACGAAGCTGACGAGGCCAATGGACGTAAGGTAGCCGTAATTGGCAAAGACCTTGCAGTCAAACTCTTCGGCACGGAAGACCCAATAGGCAAGATGATCAGTGTCAAGGGAATATATTTCAAAATCATCGGTGTCATCGGTCAGTTGTCAGAAGTAAGCATCAGCGGACGCTATGACGAGTCTGTCATAATACCGGCATCGACATATAGCAGAGCCTTCAATATCGGCAATTCGGTGGGATTCTTTATGTATACTGCCGCCCCAGGATACAAACCCAAAGACATCGAACCTTATATCCGCAGGGTTATATGCGCCAATCATCCGATTTCTCCTCAGGACGATAAAGCTATGTGGTTCATGGACATATCCGAAAACTTCGAGATGGTCGACAATTTGTTCTTAGGTGTGAGTCTGCTGGCCTTGTTTGTCGGAGCCGGCTCGCTCATGGCAGGTATCATCGGTATCGGCAACATTATGTGGATAATCGTCAAGGAGCGCACCCAGGAAATCGGCATCCGCCGCGCCATCGGTGCGAAGCCGCGCGATATCATCGTGCAGATTCTCTCCGAAGGCGTTGTGCTGACATCAATCGCCGGACTTGCCGGAGTATGCTTCGCAACTCTGGTTCTGGCGTTAGTTGACAGCCAGACTGCCGATCCGGTGCTTGGCTCTGCCGGATTCACCTTGACCTTCTCCCAGGCCGCAGGGATCGTCGTGACATTCCTGGTGCTCGGCACTGCTGCCGGAACCCTTCCCGCCATAAAGGCAATGCGCATCAAACCTATAGAGGCAATGCGCGATAAATAACATACTTATAACAATGTAACTAATAACTACACATCTAAAAAATATGAAACGCTTTTTTAAAATTCTAATCTGGGTAATCGTAGCCGCTGTCTTTGTCGGCACATTTGTATTTCTCTACAAAAACTCACAACCCAAAGAAGTGACCTATCAGATCGTCACCCCCGAAATCGGCTCGATCGAGCGAACAACAGTGCTGACCGGAAAAATCGAGCCGCGCGACCAGATCGACATCAAGCCTCAGATATCAGGCATCATCTCTGAAATTCTCGTCGAGGCCGGACAGAATGTCAAAGCCGGTGACGTAATCGCACGAATAAAGGTCATACCTGACGCGTCACAACTGTCATCAGCTCAAAATCGCGTTGAGCAAGCCAAAATCGCGCTTACCGACGCTAGCGATAAATATGAGCGAGCCAAGACCCTCTATGAGCGCAAACTCATCTCACGCGAGGAATATGAAACGGCTCTTGCAACTTATGACCGCTCGAAAAGCGACCTCGCGGGCGCCGAAGACGCTCTCGACATAGTGCGCAACGGTGTGTCGCGATACAATGCATCTGAGAGCAACACAATGGTCCGCGCGACAATCGACGGACTCGTGCTTGATGTGCCTGTCAAAGTAGGTAGCTCTGTAATCCAGGCCAATACATTCAACGACGGCACGACCGTAGCTACGATCGCCGATATGTCAAAATTGATTTTCAAAGGAAACGTCGATGAGACGGAGGTCGGCCAGCTGTCAGTTGATATGCCTATGACAATCTCTGTCGGAGCCATGCCCGACATCGAACTTCAGGCCATCATAGAATATATATCGCCAAAGGGCAATGAATCGAGCGGTGCAAACACTTTTGAGCTTAAAGCCGCTATCGAAGTACCGGAAGGTGTCTCTCTGCGCGCCGGCTACAGCGCCAATGCATCCGTGACGCTCAACAGCGCTGCTGATGTGCTGACGATTCCTGAAAGCGTTGTCGAATTTTCAGGCGACAGCACCTTTGTGTACTGTCTGACAGACTCAGTGAAACAATACTTTGACCGCACGGCCATCGTCACCGGCCTCAGCGACGGAGTTAATGTAGAGGTTAAGAGCGGAATCGGCAAAGATGCCCGTTTGCGCGGCAGTGAAAACAAACAGTAATCAGCTTATGAAATCTCCAATGATGAAAACAGCCGTAATCGCTACTGCCGCCCTTATCTCGGCACTGTCTCTGAACGCTGAAAACTGGACGCTTGACAGATGCATCAGTTATGCGCTCGACAATAATCTGACCGTCAAATCGCGTCAGATAGAAATCAAATCAGGAGAACTTGACGTGACCGCCGCACGTGACCGTCACCTTCCCAATATCAGCGCCAATGCGTCTCAATCGTTCAGCTTCGGCCGTGGTCTGACCTCTGACAACACATACACCAACCGCAACACGTCTAATTTCGGATGGAGCGTCAATATGTCACTACCGTTGTTTCAGGGACTTTCGGCTGTCCGCCAGACCAAATACGCCCAGGCCAATCTCCGCGCGATGGTCGAGGAGCTTGAAGCAGCCAAAGATGATATTACCCTCAATGTAATCTCAGCTTATCTTCAGGTGCTATATGCCGGCGAAATGTGTAATGTGGCTGAAGAACAGCTGCGTCTGGCAACAGTCGAGCAAAAGCGTCGTGAAGAATTGCTCGAAGCCGGTAAAATACCGGAACTTGACCTGACCGAAGCGCGTGCTCAAGTAGCTCAAAATCAACTGTCGCTCGTCAACTCGCAAAACGACCGTACACTCGCGCTCGTCGACCTCGCCCAACTGCTTGAACTCACAGACATTGACGGGTTTGATATCGCGCCAGTAGAAGATGACGGACTGACTCTCTACTCTCCCGAGGAAGTCTATAACCGGGCGCTCGATACCAACCACTCTCTACTGGCCGCCCGCCGGCGCATCGAAGCCGCTGACCGCAACATATCGCTCGCCAAATCCTCATACCTACCAAACCTGTCATTCAATGCAGGCATAGGAAGCAATTATTACACTGTCAGTGGCATAAACTCTGAAAATTTCGGACGCCAGATGGATCACAACTTCAATAAATCGCTTGGATTCTCTCTGTCGATCCCGATTTTCGACGCATTTTCATCACGTAACTCTGTGCGTCGTGCAAAAATCCAGCATATCAACGCGCAGTTGCAATATGAAACCAGCGAACGCAATCTCTACAAGACAATCCAACAGGCTTATTACCAAGCACAGGGCGCGACAGAGAAACTACGCGCTGCAGAAATCTCAGCCGACGCCACACGCGAAGCCTTCGAAGCCATGCAGCAGAAATATGACTTCGGAAAAGCCAACGCTACGGAGTATGAACAGGCTCGCTCAAATTACGTCCGCGCCACTGTTGAAGCCGTACAAGCCAAATACGAATCCATCCTCCGCCGCCGCATCCTCGCTTTCTATAATAAGTAAGAAAAACTGGTTGGTAGACACAAAGGGGTGATTAGTCGAAAAAATTTGACTAATCACCCCTTTATCATTAATATTGTGCAATAAAACCACATTATTTATGAAGAAATATCTGATTACCATAGCTATCATGTCTCTTTTCGTCGTCACAGTGGAGGCTCAGCAACAATGGACCTTCTCAGATTGCGTCGACTATGCACGACAGCATAATATTTCGCTACAGAAATCGCGGCTCAGCGAGCAATCGGCGGCTTATGACCTCGAAGCTGCAAAAGGACAATGGCAACCGACTCTCGATTTCGCAACCACACAAGGTTACACCAACACTCCTTGGTCGGACGGAAACAAAAACGCATACACGAGCAACTACGGACTCAATGCCGGATGGACACTGTGGGACGGAGGCAATAGAAACAATACAATTAAACGTGATGAAATCTCTGTACGTCAGGCACGCCTGGCAACTGCCGATTATCTGCGCACTCTCGAGACCGACATGCTTCAGGTTTATCTCAACCTGCTTTACGCTGCTGAGGCAATAGACATAAACGCCAGTGCGGTCCAACTCAGTAAAGCTCAGGCAGAGCGAGCAAAGGCTTTAATGGAAGCAGGCAAGATGTCGCGCGTCGACTTCGCTCAGCTCACCTCGCAGTATGAGCAGGACTGCTATAACCTCGTCAACGCCCAGTCGACTTATGACTCACGTCGCATGGAGCTGAAACAGCTTCTCGAACTCGGTATCAACGATGATCTGACTCCGGCAAATGTCGAGTGGACTGACGCGCAGGTCATGGCTGCACTTCCGAGTATGGAAGAGACCTACTCTCTCGCTCGGGGACTCGACCTTCAAATTGCCAGCCTCCAACTTTCAAAGGAAGCTTCTGACCTTGATATTAAGACCGCACGTGCAGGTCGCTCTCCTAAAATTTCTGTAAACGCCGGTGTCGGCACAGGATATTACGCACCCGGAGGTTCGTTTGGCAATGATTTGAAACAAGCCTGGAACGAGCAAATCGGACTGTCGTTATCCGTGCCGATTTTAGACCAGAAAAAGACAACTACAGCAGTAGCAAAGGCTAAAGTTCAGCAACTCGACGCCCAACTCGACATAGACAAACGTGAGGTCGCACTCGCACAAAGTGTCGAGAACTGGTATATCACTACACGCTCCGCCCAGGCTAGATATCGCGCCGCTGAGCAACAACTCATTTCAGCCAAACTGACCGACGAACTCACTAACGAACGCTTTCAACTGGGATATATCGATCCGGTCGAACTACTTAATTCTCATTCCGCCCTCATCACTGCCCGGCATACTCTCCTTCAGGCAAAATACATGGCGATGCTCGGACAGAAAATGATAGATTATTACCGCACTGCAACCGTTACACTCAATTGATAATATCATTAAAACATGAAACATATACCGCACATAATCATCTTAGCTGCCGCCGCAGCCATATCGGGTTCATGCTCCGACAAAGCCAAGATAATTCTTGAAACCACAGAAGCCCATAACGGCGAACTATCGGAGACCGTCACTGCCACAGGAACACTCGAATCTGTCACCCAGGTCGATGTCGGCACCCAGGTTACGGGTATAATCAGTGCTCTCTACGCCGATTTCAACTCCGAAGTAAAGAAAGGCGAACTGCTTGCCGAACTCGAAAAAACTGTGCTTCAAAGCGAGGTGCAGAGTGCTGAAGCCAGTGTTGCCTCGGCAAAAGCGACTTACGAATATAACCTTATAAACTACAACCGCGATAAGGCTCTCTATGACCGGCAGTTGATAAGTCAATACGAATTCCAGACGTCAGAAAAAGACCTCGAAGTGTCGCGCCTGGCCTATGACAAAGCCAAAGCCGACAAAGTGCGCGCCGCCAAAAACTTAAATTACGCCGAGATATATTCTCCTATAGACGGCATCGTGATTTCACGAGAAGTTGAGGTCGGACAGACAGTCGTTTCCAATATGAACGTAGCCAATCTATACACAATCGCCGACCTTGATCACATGCAGGTCGTCGCCGATGTTGACGAAGCCGATATAGGTCAGGTAAAAGTGGGGCAGAAAGCCACATTTTCTGTCGATGCATATCCGGATCAGACATTTGAAGGAAATGTAACTCAGGTACGTCTCAGTCCTACGACCGAAAGCAATGTCGTCACCTATGAGGTGATTATATCAGCTCAGAATCCTGAGCACAAGTTAATTCCAGGTCTAACTGCCAATATCACTATCTACACCCTCAGCGAAAGCGGACTCATTCTGCCGGCAAGAGCTTTCAACTTCGAGCCTCAGTCCGACATCGAAGACAAAAAAATTCCTCAACCGACCGGTTCGAAGGACGACCTCAAACTGTCGGATAACCAACGCTGCTTATGGGTGGTCAACAACGATCGCCTTGTCCCCACAGCCGTGACTGTCGGCCAAACTAATGGCATAAACACAATCATCATATCCGGCATAAGCGACGGAACTGTCGTTGCAACCGGCTACGAGACAATCTCATCCGAGCCGTCGCGTAACGCTCAACGATCCCCGTTCACCCCACAGCCACCGGGAGCCAACAAGAAAAAAGGAGGCACCAAATGAGCCGTAAAGAAATAATTAAGGTCGACAAGCTCCGGCGTGAATTCATTGTCGGAGATGAAAAAGTCAAGGCTCTTAGAGGAGTGTCATTCACTATCTACGAAGGTGAATTCGTCACAATCATGGGTACTTCCGGTTCGGGAAAATCGACACTGCTCAATATTCTCGGATGTCTTGACACCCAATCTATACACAATCGCCGACCTTGATCACATGCAGGTCGTCGCCGATGTTGACGAAGCCGATATAGGTCAGGTAAAAGTGGGGCAGAAAGCCACATTTTCTGTCGATGCATATCCGGATCAGACATTTGAAGGAAATGTAACTCAGGTACGTCTCAGTCCTACGACCGAAAGCAATGTCGTCACCTATGAGGTGATTATATCAGCTCAGAATCCTGAGCACAAGTTAATTCCAGGTCTAACTGCCAATATCACTATCTACACCCTCAGCGAAAGCGGACTCATTCTGCCGGCAAGAGCTTTCAACTTCGAGCCTCAGTCCGACATCGAAGACAAAAAAATTCCTCAACCGACCGGTTCGAAGGACGACCTCAAACTGTCGGATAACCAACGCTGCTTATGGGTGGTCAACAACGATCGCCTTGTCCCCACAGCCGTGACTGTCGGCCAAACTAATGGCATAAACACAATCATCATATCCGGCATAAGCGACGGAACTGTCGTTGCAACCGGCTACGAGACAATCTCATCCGAGCCGTCGCGTAACGCTCAACGATCCCCGTTCACCCCACAGCCACCGGGAGCCAACAAGAAAAAAGGAGGCACCAAATGAGCCGTAAAGAAATAATTAAGGTCGACAAGCTCCGGCGTGAATTCATTGTCGGAGATGAAAAAGTCAAGGCTCTTAGAGGAGTGTCATTCACTATCTACGAAGGTGAATTCGTCACAATCATGGGTACTTCCGGTTCGGGAAAATCGACACTGCTCAATATTCTCGGATGTCTTGACACCCCTACTTCTGGCGAATATGTACTCGACGGCATTTCCGTTCAGAAAATGAGTAAAAACCAACGAGCGATAACACGCAACCGTAAAATCGGCTTCGTTTTCCAGAATTATAACCTACTTCCGAAGACAACCGCCATCGAAAACGTTGAATTGCCTCTTCTCTACAATTCGACCGTCGATGCAAAAGAGCGCAGGGAACGTGCTATCGCTGCTCTTGAAGCTGTCGAACTCGGCGAACGCCTAAATCATAAGAGTAATCAGATGTCGGGAGGTCAACAACAACGTGTTGCAATCGCCCGTGCGTTGGTCAATGATCCTGTGCTGATACTCGCAGACGAAGCGACAGGTAACCTTGACACCCGTACATCGTTTAGCATTCTGACTCTATTTCAGGAATTTCATTCCCGTGGCAGAACAATCGTATTTGTGACCCACAACCCCGAACTTGCTCAGTATTCATCGCGTAACATCGTGTTGCGCGATGGCAAGATTATCTCTGATACTTACAACGACAACCCGTTGTCTGCTCGCGAAGCATACGAAAAACTCCCTAAAGAGAACGATTGACATGAAGTTTATCAACTTACTCAAAATAGCCCTGAAAGCTCTAAACAACAATAAATTGAGATGCTTTCTAACCATGCTGGGCATTATTATCGGCGTTGCCTCGGTCATCACCATGCTTGCCATCGGACAAGGCTCGAAGATAAGCATCAAGGAACAGATTTCAGAGATGGGATCCAATATGATAATGATACATCCCGGCAACATGCAGCGCGGAGGTGTGCGCCAGAGTTCCGATGACATGCAGACCCTAAAGGAGGCTGATTATCTCGCAATGCAGGAATTACCTGGTGTTGCGGCCGTCTCTCCGACAGTGAGCAGTTCTGGTCAGATGGTCAACGGCAACAACAACTATCCCACACAAATACAAGGTATTACTCCAGAATATCTCGACATTCGCAAATTCAAGGTCGATGAAGGCTCGATGTTCACCGAACACGACATCAAGTCTGCTGCAAAGGTTTGCGTGCTTGGTAAGACCGTGGTCGACAACTTGTTTCCTAATGGCGAAGACCCTGTCGGACGTGTTGTACGTTTCAATAAAATTCCTCTGACTGTCGTCGGCGTACTCGAATCTAAGGGTACCAATTCCATGGGTCAGGATCAGGATGACATAGTCTTGGCACCATATACAACAGTAATGAAACGCATACTCGCGATAGACTACATTCAAGGTATTTTCGCAAGTGCTACAGATGAAGCTCAAACTGAAGAAACCATCGAAGGCATAACCGATCTGTTACGTTCGCGACACAAGCTACAGGACAATGCTGACAACGATTTCGAAATACGTTCACAGCAGGAACTCAGCCAAATGATGAACTCCACCAGCGACATGATGACCGTGCTCCTCGCCTGTATTGCAGGGATTTCACTCCTTGTGGGCGGTATCGGTATCATGAATATCATGTACGTATCCGTGACCGAGCGCACTCGTGAAATCGGTTTGCGAATGTCTATCGGTGCGCGTGGCATTGATATCCTGTCTCAATTCCTAATAGAAGCCGTAATAATAAGCGTAAGCGGAGGTATCATAGGTGTAATTCTTGGCATATTAGCGGCTTGGATTGTAAATATCATGGCGCATTGGCCAGTCTACATCCAGATTTGGTCTGTCCTGCTTTCTTTCGCCGTCTGTACAGTCACTGGAGTATTCTTCGGATGGTATCCTGCAAAGAAAGCTGCCGGACTCGACCCTATTGAAGCAATACGTTACGAATAAGCTCAACCATGGATTAAAGCTATAGCCCGTGCTCTCTCAGACTATTCATCATCCCTTAGCGACTGCGCGCTTCTATCCTTATATCATTCGCGTGGATAAAAAAATTTGACACCTCACACTGAAATAATTGAGGATAGACATCACATAAGCGGAGAATAATTAGTAAATTTGCACTCCTAAAAACGTCAATCAAAAATCAATTATGTCAGAAATTAAACCGATCCGCACCGCTTTAGTATCCGTCTATCACAAAGACGGTCTTGATGAAATCCTCCGTAAACTCCACGCCGACGGCGTAAAATTCCTTTCAACCGGCGGCACACGTGCCTTCATCGAATCACTCGGCATGCCTTGTGACGCTGTTGAAGATCTGACAAGCTACCCCTCTATTCTCGGTGGCCGTGTCAAGACTCTACACCCAAAAGTATTCGGTGGTATTCTGACTCGCCGTGACAACGAAACAGACCGCGAACAAATCGCGCAATATGAGATTCCTGAAATCGACCTCGTCATCGTTGACCTGTATCCCTTTGAGGCTACAGTTGCATCGGGAGCACCCCTTCAGGACATAATTGAAAAAATCGATATAGGTGGTATCTCCCTTATCCGCGCTGCTGCCAAAAACTACAAAGATGTCGTTATCGTGGCTTCAAAGAAGCAGTATCCGATTCTCGCCGGCATGCTCGACGCTCACGGCGCATCTTCTACTCCCGAAGAACGCCTTATACTTGCACGTGAAGCATTCGGTGTATCTTCCTACTACGACAGCGCAATCTTCAACTATTTCGACAAGACTGCCTGCGCTCCGGCCGCTCCGACAGGTCTCCGTCTCGCTATCGACGGCTCAAAGCCCATGCGCTACGGTGAGAATCCCCATCAGGAAGGCTTCTTCTTCGGAGACTTCAACGCAATGTTTGACCAGCTCCACGGCAAAGAGATCTCTTACAACAACCTTCTCGACATCGATGCGGCAGTATCGTTGATCGAAGAGTTTGAAGACACTACTGTTGCTGTTTTGAAACACAACAACGCTTGCGGCCTCGCATCACGTGGCACACTGCTCGATGCATGGCGCGACGCTCTCGCCGGCGATCCGGTGTCAGCCTTCGGTGGCGTTATCATCACCAATCGTGAGGTTGATGCTGCGACAGCTGAAGAAATCAACAAGATCTTCTTCGAAGTAATCATCGCTCCTGCCTACACTGAAGACGCGCTCGCTATTTTGATGCAGAAGAAAAACCGCATCATTCTCGTCCAGAAGCAAGCTCTCAAGTCAACCCACACCGTGCGCACAATCCTCAACGGCGCTTTGATGCAACAGCGCGACACAAAGGTTGAGACTGCTGAAGACCTCAAGCTTGTAGCCGGTGATTCACTCACCGAAGAGCAGATTGCAGACATGCTTTTTGCTAATAAAATCGTAAAGCACTCAAAGAGCAACGCAATCGTGCTCGCTCACAACCGCATGCTGCTCGGAAGCGGTGTCGGTCAGACTTCTCGTGTCGACGCTCTCCGTCACGCCATCGACAAGGCTCATTCATTTGATCTCGACCTCAACGGCGCGGCTATGGCTTCTGACGCATTCTTCCCCTTCGCTGACTGCGTTGAAATCGCCCACAAGGCAGGTGTGACCTCTGTTATCCAGCCCGGCGGCTCAATACGCGACACTGACTCTGTAGACTACTGCAAGGCTAACGGCATGACTATGGTAATGACAGGTTTCCGTCATTTCAAGCACTAATCTCTGCAGAGCCGACATATTTCTATATACATCTCTCACACCCATCTGACACAAATGAGACTATTTTCTCTTACTAAAGAAATAGCTATCGACCTTGGCACCGCCAATACGATTATCTATCACAACGACAAAATCGTAATCAACGAGCCCTCGATCGTAGCTCTTGACAAC
>CAMWNL010000014.1 GCA_947175585.1 uncultured Bacteroidales bacterium
AAATATCATTTTATGCGATTGACGAAGCTCATTGTATTTCGGAATGGGGGCATGATTTCAGACCCGAATATCGCCGTATCCGTCCGATAATCAATGAAATTGGTGTTCGTCCTGTAATTGCGCTTACCGCTACCGCTACCCCGAAGGTACAGCATGACATACAGAAAAATCTTGGTATGACCGATGTTGCGGTATTTAAGTCTTCGTTTAACCGGCATAATCTTTATTATGAAGTTAGACCCAAAACAAAGAATACTGATCGCGATATTATTAAATTCGTTAAGCAGCAGAATGGCAAATCAGGTATTATATATTGTCTGAGTCGTAAAAAGGTTGAAGAGCTTGCAGAATTACTATCTATAAACAATGTTAAGGTTCTTCCATATCATGCCGGACTTGACGGTGCGACACGATCTTCTAATCAAGACGCATTTCTTCTTGAAACGGTAGATGTAATTGTCGCCACTATTGCATTTGGCATGGGTATTGATAAGCCTGATGTGAGATTTGTTATCCACTATGATATGCCAAAATCTCTTGAAGGTTATTATCAAGAAACTGGTCGTGCCGGTCGCGATGGTGGAGAGGGATATTGTTTGGCTTTCTACTCATACAAAGATCTCCAGAAAATGGAGAAGTTTATGCAGGGTAAACCTGTGGCAGAACAGGAAATTGGTAAACAATTACTAGTTGAAACTGCTGCTTATGCAGAATCGGCTGTTTGTCGTCGAAAGGCTTTACTCCATTACTTTGGTGAGGACTTTGGAGAAGATAATTGCGGTAATTGTGATAACTGTCGTGCAACCCATAACCGTATCGAGGCTAAAGATGATTTGATTGATGTACTTGAGACGGTAATTGCACTGAAAGAACGCTTTAAGGCTGATCATGTAATTGATGTTATTCTTGGTAAAAATACTAATGAAATAAGGGCATATCATCATGATGAGCTTGATACGTATGGTTGCGGTAAAGATCATGACTATCGTTACCTAAATACAGTTGTCCGTCAGGCCACTCTGAGTGGTTATCTTGCAAGGGATATAGAAAATTACGGCATTGTGAGACTTACTGACTCAGGTCGTGTATTCCTTGAAAACCCACGTTCATTCAAAATTGTAGAGGATTCTGAATTCACCGAAGACGACGAACCGGTATTTATGAAAGGCGGAGCTACATGTTCTGCGGATCCTGAACTTTATGCTATTCTTGACTCTTTACGTAAGGAGATTGCAAGTAAATTAAAACTTCCGCCTTACGTAATTTTTCAGGAGCCTTCTCTTGAAGCTATGGCAACCAGCTATCCGATTTCAATTGATGAGTTACAGAATATTCCAGGTGTTGGTGTCGGTAAGGCAAAGCGTTACGGAGATGAATTTGTTAAGGTAATTAAGGCTTATGTTGATGAACGTGAAATAGAGCGTCCCGAAGATTTGCGTGTTCGCAGTGTCGCAAATCGTTCCAAGTCTAAGATTTCAATAATCCAGTCTATAGACCGTAAAATTGATCTCGGTGAACTGGCTCGGTCATTGAATTTGACTTTTGAGCAATTACTGGAGGAAATCGAAGCAATTGTAAATTCAGGCACAAAAATTAATATTAGCTACTATCTTGATAATATTATTGATACGGAAGATCAAGACGAGATATTTGATTATTTTATGGAATCAGAAACAGATAGTCTTTCAGAGGCATATAGTGAATTATGTCCGGATTATTCAGAGTCTGAAATACGTCTTGTGCGTATACGCTTTTTATCAGAGATGGGCAATTAACGGTATTAAAATTAAGTATCATGGCTAACAAAACACTTGAAGATTTATATATAAAATATGTCGGCAGCCAGCCGACATCGATTGATGAATTGCCGTCATCGGGATCCAATCGACGTTATTTTAGATTACATGGTGAACAGGATTTAATTGGCGTTATCGGTACTTGTACTGAGGAAAATGATGCCTTTATATATATGTCTGATCATTTCAGAAAGCAAGGTTTGAAAGTTCCTCAAGTCGTTGCAGTTGCAGATGATCAGATGTCTTATCTTCAGGAAGACCTGGGGGATACTTTGCTCTTCAAAGCGATTGAAAAGGGTAGGCTGACCCGATCTTTTTCTGTAGATGAGCGAGATCTTCTGATTAAAACGATAAGAGCTTTGCCTGATTTGCAATTTGTAGGAGCTGTAGGTTTGGATTTTAACTATTGTTATCCATCCTCGCAGTTTGATGTCCGCACGATAATGTGGGATCTCAATTACTTCAAATATTGCTTTTTAAAGGCTACAGGCTTGGAATTTCAGGAAGACAGGCTTGAAGATGATTTCCAAGCATTGGCTGATGTTTTGATGCGTTCTCAATCAGGAACATTTATGTATCGTGACTTCCAGTCGCGCAACGTAATGATTAAGGATGGTGAACCATGGTTTATTGACTTTCAAGGTGGGCGCAAGGGCCCGTTTTACTACGATGTAGCTTCTTTTTTATGGCAGGCGAAGGCAAACTATCCGGACTCACTACGTCAGGAGCTGATAGGTGAATACATTGATTCTCTGCGCAAATATCAATATATCGATGAGCAGTACTTTATGGAGCAACTGCGACATTTTGTTCTGTTCCGCACGCTCCAGGTGCTTGGTGCCTATGGCTTCCGTGGCTACTTTGAGAAAAAGCCTCATTTCATGCAGAGTGTTCCGTTTGCGATTGCTAATCTCCGTACACTGCTTGACAGGCCATATACTGAATATCCTTATCTCAATCAACTTCTTGAGCGACTTGTCAACCTAAAGCAATTTTCTGATGATCTCCAGCGTAAGGCTTTAACCGTAAAGGTTATGAGTTTTGCTTACAAGAAAGGAATTCCCAATGATACATCGGGCAACGGTGGTGGATTTGTGTTTGATTGCCGTGGAGTTAATAATCCGGGTAAGTATGAGCGTTACAAGCCATTTACCGGTCTTGATTCACAGGTGATAAAATTCCTTGAAGACGATGGCGAGGTCAATGTTTTCCTTGATAATTGCTATAGGTTGGTCGACGCGTCTGTTGCACGTTACAAGGAGCGTGGTTTCACTAATCTGATGGTTTGTTTTGGATGTACTGGTGGTCAGCATCGCTCAGTGTACTGTGCGCAACACATGGCGGAGCATATTCATAAGAATTTTAATGTAAAGGTCGAGCTTGTCCATCGAGAGCAAAATATCGAACAGAATTTTTCTGTTAAAGATTGAATGTTTCGATATGAAAGCGATGGTGTTTGCTGCCGGTCTTGGTACCCGGCTTAAACCTTTTACCGACCATCATCCTAAGGCTTTGGCCGAAGTATGTGGACATCCTATGCTTGGTATAGTTATTGAGCGTTTAAAAAGGTATGGAGTCGACGAAATTGTCGTGAATGTGCATCATTTCGCTGATCAGATTATCGATTATCTGCATAAGAATGACAATTTCGGGATAACGATTCATATCAGTGACGAGCGTGAGTTTCTGCTTGATACAGGTGGTGGGATTTTGCATGCGCGCCACTGGCTTGATGGTGATGAATCATTCATAGTCCATAATGCTGACATTTTAACAGATTTCGACATAGACGGAATGGTAATGAAATCTAAGTCAAATGATGCGATGGCTACCTTGCTGGTTGCAGAACGCTCGACAAAGCGGTATCTTCTTTTTGATAAATCCGATATGCGCATGAGAGGATGGACCAATATTGATACAGGAGAATTGCGTCCAGGGAATCTGGGAAGTATTGAAAATCTCGACCTTCTTGCATTTGGAGGAGTTCACGTCGTCTCACCACAGATTTTTCCATATTTGGAAGCTTTTGCGGCGACTATTCCGGTCCAGGCTGAATCTGTGATACCGAAATTTTCCATTATGGATTTTTATATTTCACTCTGCCATCAGCTCCGGTTCTATGGATATATTCCGGCTTCTCCCTACAGTTGGCACGATATAGGCAAACCGTCATCTCTTCAGGCTGCAGAAGAGGGCTTCAATGAGATCTCACTCTGAGTTGCATAAGTTAATACGGATATAGTAATGAAAAATCTTAAATTTAGTACAACTATCGCAAGCTTGCTGATGCTTGTCTCATCATGCACCAGTAAACAGCCTGAACAACTCAATGAAGTGTATTTTACAGATAATGGTATTGTTTACGACGAGACAGAGCTTGTAGTATCGGATACACTTCGTTCAGAAGTCATTCAAAAGGATCGTATTGGTATTTGGCGTCTTTTAGTCGCTGATTCGATCCTGTGTTGCCAAACGATTGATCTACCACACAAGTTTGAACTTTACTCTATAGACGGAGATTCGTTGGCAGGTATTGGTTTGCGTGGGAATGGGCTGAATGATTTTGCGACAGGGAGTCTTAACGGTGTTATAGATAACGAAGCTGGTGACCTTGGAGGGGTTGTTGATACTAACAACGCAATGCTGAAGCGTTTAAACTTATCAAAGTCTATAGATCGTGGCAAAAGCATAGTCGACAGCATGTATAGAATTCCAGGATATACAGTAGATGCTTTCTTAGTCGACGGCAAGCTAATATATCCGCAAATGGTTCCAGGCTCCTTTAATCTACTTATTGCTGATGGCGAGAATGGTGAAAATGTCATCTATAATGAACCTCTATACCTGGTAGATTTCGGACAGAGTTTAATGTCTGCATATCATTCTTTTAAGAAAATTTCTCCAAATGGAAAATATTTTGTGAATCCCATGCTGGCAATAAATCAAGTCAACATACTGAATCTCGAAGATATGTCACGACTGGCGGTGTCAATCGGTAATGTCAAAAAGCAGGATGAAGTATTAACGGATCGCGGACCGGCTCATTACTATTATATCGGTTTGACTCTCAGTGATGACAATATTTTTGCTCTCTACCATAACATATCCACTGATGCAGATATGGAGGCTCAAGAAGCAAATTTTCGCCAACTTCATGTATTTGACTATAATGGCAATCTGAAAGGCGTTTATCCATTTGATAAGGTAATATACGATGTATCCTATTCGCCAGTTGATAATTCATTATATGCAATTACAGCCGACGAAGAAATTTGTCGCTATAGGTTGCCTGACTTCAATAAGTAAGCAATATAAGAGTTTGATGATGTAAATAGGGTACAAAAACGCAGATTGCAAAAACTTTTATTTGATAAAGTTTGGCGGCTTACAGAAATTTCATTACCTTTGTGCCCGCTAAACAATACAAAACCAACATTTTTAATTAATTCAAATTAATGGCAACTAAAATTAGATTACAACGCCACGGTCGCAAGAACTACGCGTTTTATCCTATTGTAATCGCCGATAGCAGGGCACCACGAGATGGTAGATTTATTGAAAGGATAGGTTCTTATAATCCGAACACTAATCCTGCTACAATTTCTCTTAACTTCGAGCGGGCTTTGTATTGGGTGAATGTCGGTGCTCAACCTACCGACACTGTTCGTTCAATCCTTTCTAACGAAGGCGTTCTCCTGATGAAACATCTTCAGGGTGGCGTTAAGAAGGGTGCATTTGACGAAGCAGAAGCGCAGCGTCGTTTCGAAGCTTGGAAGGCTAACAAGATTGCATCTGTTGACAAACTCAAAGCAGATATGGCTTCTAAGAAAGAAGTAGCTTTGAAAGAACGTCTTGATGCCGAAACCGCTAAGAATAAAGCAAAAGCTGAAGCTGTTGCTAAGAAAAAAGCTGAAATAGCCGCTGCTGCCGCTGAAGCTGCAAAAGAAGCTGAAGAAGCAGCTAAAGAAGCCGAAGCTCAGACTGAAGCACCTGCTGCAGAATAAGCCAAGGTTTTATAGCTTTAATCGATTAACGGATGTAACTTGTCTTTAATGACGGTTGCATCCGTTTCTTTTTCGCTGCAATGTTTCGCTATCTTATCCATTTTTATTAAATTTGCGAAAAATATATTAGTCGACTTATATAATCTAAAGATATAAAGTTTCATGAAGAAATTTACTGAATATACTGGTTTTAATCTCTCTGAGATTAACAAGCAGATGCTTGAAAAATGGCGTAAGGCGAATCTTTTTGAAGAGAGCCTTAAGGCAAGAGAGGGTTGTCCTTCGTTTGTATTTTTCGAAGGTCCTCCATCGGCAAACGGTATGCCGGGCATTCATCATGTTATGGCGCGTACAATCAAGGATATCGTGTGCCGATATAAAACCATGAAAGGATTTCAAGTGAAACGTAAAGCTGGTTGGGACACTCACGGTCTGCCGGTTGAACTCGGTGTTGAAAAAGCTCTTGGTATCACTAAAGAGGATATTGGTAAAAAGATATCAGTTGATGACTACAATGCGGCCTGTCGTAATGAGGTCCTCAAATACACAAAAGAGTGGGAGACTCTTACTGAGACTATGGGTTATTGGGTCGATATGACCGATCCATATATCACATACGATAATCGCTATATCGAAACTTTATGGTGGTTGCTCAAGCAAATCTACGATAAGGGATTGCTATATAAAGGTCTCACTATTCAACCTTATTCACCGGCCGCAGGTACAGGTCTGAGTTCTCATGAGCTTAATCAGCCGGGTTGTTACCGCGATGTTAAAGACACTACGGTGACAGCTTTGTTTGAGATTTCAGAGCCACGAGAAGAAATGAAAGGGTGGGGCAAACCTTATTTTGTAGCGTGGACAACTACACCTTGGACATTGCCTTCAAATACGGCTCTTTGTGTCGGTCCCCGATTTGAATATGCGTGTGTTCGCACATATAATCCATATACAGCCGAACCCATCACGATAGTAATGGCTAAGGATTGTGTGGCTCATTATTTTAAACCGGAAGGTCTTGAAGCTCCGATTGAAGAGTTTTCTGCTGGAGATAAGATTGTGCCTTATCGCATCGTTGCCACTTTTACGGGTGAGGAACTTGTCGGCATGAAGTACAATCAACTTATGCCGTGGGTTAAGCCGACAGAACGACTCGATGATAACGCCCCTGTTTACGTAAAGGATTTTGCAGAGGCAAATCCCTCTAAGCTATTTACTGTAGGCAAGGATACATTCGTAGTTATGGATACGGCTGCGTTCCGAGTAATTCCGGGTGACTATGTTACCACAGAAGATGGTACAGGAATTGTACACATTGCTCCGACTTTCGGTGCTGATGATGCCAAGGTTGCCAAGGCAGCAGGAATCCCGTCCTTATTTATGATTACTCGCAATGGTGAAACCAGACCTATGGTTGATTTTACAGGCAAGTATTATCTTCTTGACGAGTGTGCTCCTGCTTTTGTTGAGCTTTGCGTCAACGTTGATTTATATAAGAAACATGAAGGTGATTTCGTGAAGAATGCTTATGATCCCCGTTTCAATCCTGGCGGAAAATATGATGAGGCTGCTGCATCTAAAGCGGAAGACTTGAATATCGTTATCTGCATGGAGATGAAGCAGGCTGGCGAGGCTTTCCGCATCGAAAAGCATACTCATAATTATCCTCACTGTTGGCGTACGGATAAGCCGGTCATCTATTACCCTCTTGACAGTTGGTTTATTAAGACAACCGCGGTTAAGGATCGCCTGATTGAATTGAATGAAACTATCAAATGGAAACCGGCGTCAACCGGTTCTGGACGTTTCGGTAAGTGGCTTGAAAATCTTCAGGACTGGAATTTATCGAGAAGCCGTTATTGGGGTACACCATTGCCAATATGGCGAACCGATGATGGAAAAGAGGAAATTTGCATTGACAGTGTTGAGCATCTCTATAACGAGATTGAGAAGTCTGTTGCTGCAGGTGTGATGAAATCCAATCCATATAAAGATAAAGGATTTGTACCTGGAAACTACTCGAAATATAATTATGAGAAGATTGATCTTCACCGTCCCTATGTAGATGATATTGTGTTGGTGTCTGAATCTGGTAAACCGATGCATCGCGAGACGGATTTGATCGATGTATGGTTTGATTCTGGTTCAATGCCTTACGCACAGTTACATTACCCGTTTGAAAATAAGGAACTTCTCGACTCAGGGGCTGCTTATCCTGCCGACTTTATCGCGGAGGGTGTTGACCAGACTCGTGGATGGTTCTTTACTCTTCACGCTATAGGAGGCATGGTATTCGATAGCATTGCGTTCAAATCTGTTATTTCAAATGGTCTTGTCCTCGATAAGAACGGTGATAAGATGTCAAAACGACTTGGCAATGCTGTAGATCCTTTCTCTACTATTGAGAAATTCGGATCCGATCCATTACGTTGGTACATGATTGCCAACTCTGCGCCATGGGATAATCTGAAGTTTAATCCTGAAGGTGTGACAGAAGTTTCTCGCAAGCTTTTCTCTACGCTCTACAATACTTACTCTTTCTTTGCTCTCTATGCCAATGTAGATGGATTCGATGGTACTGCACCCGAAATTCCAGTAAAGGATCGTCCTGAAATTGACAGATGGATCATATCTCTGCTTAACACCTTGGTGAAGGATGCAGAGTCAGCTCTTGATGACCTTGAACCGACCAAAGCCGCTCGTGCCATTAATGATTTTGTAATTGATAATCTTTCTAACTGGTACGTGCGCCTTAATCGTAAACGTTTCTGGGGCGGCGAAATGAATGATGATAAGCTTTCTGCTTATCAGACTCTTTACACATGTTTGCTGACAGTGGCAAAACTGATGGCTCCGATTGCGCCATTCTATTCTGATCAACTCTATCGTGATCTTACTGGTGACGATTCTTCTGTACATGTTTCGCTTTATCCCGTAGCAAACGAAGCTGATATTGATAAGAAACTTGAAGAACGCATGTCAATTGCACAACGCGTGACTTCTATGGTGCTTGCTCTTCGTCGCAAGATTAATATTAAAGTGCGTCAACCGTTGACTGCGATTATGGTGCCGGCAATAGATGATGCCCAGCGTGATGCACTTGAGTGTATGAAAGATCTTATCCTTAGTGAAGTTAATGTTAAGGAATTGCGTATCGTTGGTAATGACGAGGGCATATTGGTGAAACGAGTAAAACCTGATTTCAAGAAGCTCGGGCCGAAACTTGGAAAGCAGATGAAGGCTGCTGCTGCAGTCCTGCAGTCTCTTGATAATAATGAGATTATTGCATTTGAGAAGAATGGTTATACTGATATCATCTTGTCTGATGGTAATACCGCACGTATTGATTTAACTGATGTTGAGATTCTGTCCGAAGATATTCCCGGTTGGCTTGTCGCTAATGACGGTAATCTGACGGTTGCGCTTGACGTGACAGTGACACCTGAACTCCGTCTGGAGGGCCTGGCTCGTGATATAATCAACCGTGTACAGAATATCCGAAAGACTCGCGATTATGATATAACAGACCGTATCGAGATTGTTTTTGCGCCAAATCAAGAAGTTGATGATGCCATTAAGACTTTTGGTGACTATATTGCCCGTCAGGTTCTTGCCGAGAGCGTGGAGATAGCTTCACTTGATGGTAAAGATAATATCGAGATTCTTGACATCGATGGTATGGAAGTACCGGTCTGCATATCGCTGAAGCAATAAAAATTCAATATAATGTCCGAAAAGACAAGATACTCTGATGAAGAGCTCCTCGAATTTAAGGAGCTTATATTGGCAAAACTTGAAAAGGCTCGCGCAGAATACGAAAATCTCTGCGCAAGCCTTCGTATTGGCAATGGCAATGATGTAGCAGACACTTCTCCAACGTTTAAGGTACTTGAAGAAGGTGCTTCAACATTGGAACGTGAGGAAACTGCACGTTTGGCTGAACGACAGCGTACATTCATAAATCATCTTAATGCGGCATTGGTCCGTATTGATAACAAGACTTATGGCATTTGTCGTGCTACCGGTCAGTTGATTCCAAAAGAACGATTACGAGCCGTGCCACATGCTACATTGAGTATTGACTCTAAAACTGGGCAAAAACAATCTTGATTGCATGAAAAATTCCAAAGCGTGGCTCGCCTCTGCCATTATTATATCGGTAATTGTTATTGACCAACTCATTAAAATTTGGGTCAAGACCCGTATGTATTGGGGTGAAGATATTGAGATCTTATCTTGGTTTCATATTCGTTTTGTTCAGAACAACGGTATGGCTTTTGGCATGGAATTTGGCAGCAAACTGTTTTTGACACTTTTCCGCATAGTAGCGGTTGGAGTGCTCGGTTGGATAATCTGGAGACTATGTAGGCGAGACTATTATCCTAAGGGATTTGTGGCTTGCGTGGCTTTGATTACCGCTGGAGCGGCAGGCAATATATTTGACTGCGTGTTTTATGGAGAAATATTCACTAACCCATATCCACCTCAGATAGCGCAGTTTGTGCCGTGGGGTGAAGGTTATGCACCGATTTTCCATGGTCTCGTGGTCGATATGTTCTATTTCCCTCTGTTCTCGTTTCAGTGGCCTGATTGGTTTCCTTTGTTAGGAGGAAAGACTTTCTCATTCTTTGATCCGGTATTTAATTTTGCTGATGCTGCTATTAGCGTAGGCATGGCTGTCCTGATAATTTTTTACTCAAAATATCTGGGTGGTGTTCCTGTTGCTGACAAAATAGAGGATAATAGCTCTGAACACTAATGAAACAGTTGCACGGTAAATATGGAGCGATAGGAGTTGTTGCTTTATTGGCAGTATCATGCAGTTCGGTGCCTGGTTATGTGATACCTCCGGACAAGATGGCGTCATTGCTTGCTGATATTCATGTCGGTGAGGCTGTTGTTGACTTGAACCGAGCAGATTTCCGCACAGATTCATCCAAATCTATAATGCTCCAGTCAGTGCTGGCTAATC
>CAMWNL010000015.1 GCA_947175585.1 uncultured Bacteroidales bacterium
GCTTATATCATGAATCGACAGAATTTTGACGCGTTAGATCTGAAGATTCTACGCGATTTGTCATTAGACGCCAGAAAAGCCTATCTCGAAATTGCGAGAGAATATGGTGTTTCGGGTGCTGCTGTCCATCAACGTATCCAAAAACTTTTGGCCAATAAAGTCATCACCGGCAACGAGTGTATTATCGATCCGACTTCGATGGGTTATGAGACTTGTGCTTATGTAGGCATTTATCTCCGTGATCCGGCCAAATCGGCAGAGGTAGTCGAGGAAATCAAAAAGATTCCCGAGATTATCGAGTGTCACTACACTACAGGCCGTTATGACCTGCTTCTGAAAGTTGTCGCTATTAACAACGATCACCTTCTCCATCTGCTTCAGAACGAGATCCAGCAGCTCGGCACATCGCGCACGGAGACCCTTTTGTCATTCCGTCAGGTGCTCAAACGCCCCATACCTGTCAGATAAAATTTATTGAAGGCAAGACTATTATTTTTTTTAAGTAATAGTCTTGCTTTCAATTTTAATTTAGTAAATTTGTGCGAATTTATGAGTGACATGCTTATCAATTCGCTTTTTGACATAGAATTTTAATTTTTTACAACCTCATTTATTTTACAGCAATGGATATCAGCCATATCGAACACATTGGCATCGCAGTTCCTTCACTTGACGAGGCCATCCCCTTCTACGAAAACATCCTCGGTTTCAAATGCTTCGCTATCGAAGAAGTACCCGATCAGAAAGTGCGTACAGCCTTCTTTAAAGTAGGTCAGACCAAACTTGAGCTCCTCGAAGGCACATCAGAAGACAGCGCTATCTCAAAATTTATCGCCAACAATGGCGGCCGCGGTGGTGTGCAGCACATTGCCTTCGCTGTTGAAGACGGCGTAGCCAACGCTCTCGAAGAAGTTCAGGCCAAGGAGTGTCGTGTAATCGACAAGGCTCCCCGTAAGGGTGCTGAAGGCCTTAACATCGCCTTCCTTCATCCGAAGTCAACTATCGGTACTCTTATCGAGCTTTGTGAAGATCCCAAGAAAGCATAATAAATATAACTAATATCATAATCACAATGAGTAGTCAACTCGAAAAAGTTAAAGAGTTAATCGAGCTCCGCGCGCAGGCGCGCATCGGCGGAGGTGAGAAAGCCATCGAAAAGCAGCACGAACGCGGCAAATACACTGCTCGCGAGCGTATCGCCCAGCTCCTCGACGAAGGATCGTTCGAAGAACTCGACATGTTTGTTCGTCACCGTTGTACAAACTTCGGTCAGGAAAAGAAATCATTTCTCGGCGACGGTGTCGTAACCGGCTACGGCACGATCGAAGGTCGTCTCGTATATGTATTCGCTCAGGACTTCACCGTCTTCGGCGGATCTCTTTCAGAGACTATGGCTCTGAAGATTTGCAAAATTATGGATATGGCCATGAAGATGGGTGCTCCCGTTATCGGTCTTAATGACTCGGGCGGTGCACGTATCCAGGAAGGTATCAACGCTCTTGCCGGCTATGCCGAAATCTTCGAGCGCAATATCCTCGCTTCTGGTGTAATTCCTCAGATTTCAGCTATTCTTGGGCCCTGTGCAGGTGGCGCCGTGTACTCTCCGGCTCTCACCGACTTCACTATCATGGCCAAGGGTATCTCTTATATGTTCCTCACCGGCCCGAAGGTTGTGAAGACCGTGACCGGCGAAGATGTGACTCAGGACGCTCTCGGCGGTGCAGAAGTTCACTCGTCAAAGAGCGGTGTGTGTCACTTCGCTGCCGAAGACGGCGAACACGCTATCAAGATCATCCGTAAGCTTTTCAGCTACATTCCTCAGAACAATCTCGAAGAGCCCCCGTTGGTGGCTTGCACTGACCCCATCGACCGTCTCGAAGACTCACTCAACGACATCATCCCCGATTCGCCAACACGTCCTTACGACATGTATGAGGTTATCGGCGCAATCGTCGACAACGGTGAGTTCCTCGAAATCCAGCGCGACTATGCTAAGAACATCATCATCGGTTTCGCTCGTTTCAACGGCCAGTCTGTAGGTATAGTTGCCAACCAGCCTAAATATCTTGCAGGTGTGCTTGACAGCAACGCTTCTCGCAAGGCTGCGCGTTTCGTTCGTTTCTGCGACGCGTTCAATATTCCTCTGGTTACTCTCGTCGACGTTCCCGGCTTCCTTCCCGGTACAGGTCAGGAATATAACGGCGTAATCCTTCACGGTGCTAAGTTGCTCTACGCTTACGGCGAGGCTACTGTACCCAAAGTTACAGTTACCCTCCGCAAGAGCTACGGCGGTAGCCATATCGTGATGAGCTGTAAGCAGCTTCGCGGCGACATGAACTACGCATGGCCTACAGCCGAAATCGCTGTTATGGGTGGTGCAGGTGCAGTAGAAGTGCTCTACGCCAAGGAAGCCAAGGCTTCAGACGATCCCGCAAAAGTGCTCAAGGAAAAAGAAGCTGAATACAACAAGCTCTTCTGCAATCCTTATAATGCAGCGAAATACGGCTACATCGATGACGTTATCGAGCCGCGTAACACTCGTTTCCGCATCATTCGTGCCCTACAGCAGCTTGCTACTAAGAAGGTGACCAATCCGGCTAAGAAACACGGTAACATTCCTCTCTAAGCCAATTGGCTGTCTAAAAGCATTATGCACTTATGAAAAGAAAATTATTTATAACAGCCATGCTCGTCGTTGCAGCAGCGTCTGCGGCCTTTGCACAAGGTCGCAAGGCTCTGCGCATCAACGAAGTCATGGTTCAGAACGAATCGAGTATCGTCGATGATTACGGCGAACACCACGGTTGGATTGAGCTTTTCAACTCTAACTTCGCTCCGCTCGAGATTTCAAGCGTTTATCTCACCAATGACACTACCGACAAAAAGAAATATCCGGTGCCCCTGGGCGATGTGAATACTCGCATTGCAAAGCGCCAGCACGTGGTGTTCTTTGCTGATGGACAGCCGGATAAGGGTACTTTTCATACCAACTTTGTACTTGAACCCGGCAAGGACAACTGGATCGGTATCTACGATGCCGATGGTAGCACGCTTATTGACGAGGTGTTTATCCCGGCCTCTCTTGCGACAGACAACAGCTATGCCCGTACCGTTGACGGTGCTGGCGAGTGGGCTGTGCGTGACGGCGGAGCCGCTTACATCACTCCATCGAGCGCCAATGTTATCCGCGATACCAATAATAAGATTGAAGAGTTTGCAGAGCGTGACGCCAACGGCTTCGGTATGACCGTTATGGCAATGTGTATCGTGTTCTCGGCTCTTCTGGTGCTCTGTCTCTGCTTCTACGGTATCGGTAAGATCAACTCCAGCATCTCGCGTCTCAACAAGATGCGTGCTCACGGTGTAGAGAAACATGAAGTCGAGAAGGGTGAAGTCGCTCATGACTCAGGTGAGGAAATCGCCGCTATCGTTATGGCTCTCCACGACCATCTTGATGCCCACGACACTGAAAACACTATCCTGACCATAAACAAAGTCAAGCGTGCTTACTCGCCATGGAGCTCTAAGATTTACAGCCTCCGCGAAGTGCCCGGTGTCAATCACCGCCGTTAATCATTTTATTTAATTCTACTAATTAAGATCTAAACAATGAAAGAATATAAGTATAAAATCAATGGTAACACCTACAAGGTAGCCGTTGGTGACATAGACGGCAACGTGGCTCAGGTTGAAGTCAATGGTGTGCCCTACAAAGTGGAACTCGAAGAGCATACCGCAGCCAAGGTTAAGTCTGTAAGCTCTCCGCGTCCTGAAGCTGCTCCCCGTACATCTGCCGGCGAAAAAGTTATCGCCAAGCCTGCTCCCACCGGCACAGGTGATGCAGTGAAGGCTCCGCTGCCCGGCGTTGTGCTTTCAATCCCCGTTAAAGTCGGTGACGCAGTTAAGGCTGCTGACACAGTAGTGCTCCTCGAAGCTATGAAGATGGAAAATGCTATCCACGCCGGTCGTGACGGCAAAGTCGCTTCTATCAACGTTGCCGCAGGTGACTCTGTACTCGAAGGCACTGTTCTCATCACAATCGCTTAATCGACGTTGTTATGTCATTTGGTGATTTTCTATTGAAAAACCTGCAACAGTTCTGGGAACTGACAGGTTTTGCCAATGCCGAGATAGGCAACTTTGTCATGCTCGCTGTCGGCCTGTTCTTCATCTGGCTTGCCATAAAGAAGAATTTTGAGCCTATGCTTCTGGTGCCTATCGGTTTCGGTATCCTTATCGGTAACGTACCGTTCAACACCGGTGCCGGTCTCGAAATCGGTATCTATGAAGAAGGCTCGGTGCTCAATATTCTTTACAATGGTGTAAGCGCCGGTTGGTATCCTCCGTTGATTTTCCTCGGTATCGGTGCGATGACCGACTTCTCAGCGTTGATTGCCAATCCTAAGCTGATGCTTATCGGTGCGGCTGCACAGTTCGGTATTTTTGGAGCATATATGGTGGCTCTCGCCATCGGATTCGCTCCAGACCAGGCCGGTGCAATCGCAATTATCGGTGGTGCTGACGGTCCTACTGCTATCTTCCTGTCATCAAAACTCGCTCCTAATCTGATGGGTGCGATCGCGGTTTCAGCTTATAGCTACATGGCTCTCGTGCCTGTGATCCAACCCCCGTTGATGCGTCTGTTCACTACGAAGAAAGAGCGTCTTATCCGCATGAAACCGGCTCGCGCCGTGTCGCAGAACGAGAAGATTATCTTCCCCATCGTCGGCATGTTGCTCACTTGCTTCGTGGTTCCGTCAGGTCTGCCCCTGCTCGGCATGCTCTTCTTCGGTAACCTTCTCCGTGAGTGTGGTGTGACAAACCGTCTCGCCAAGACTGCAAGCAACGCTCTAACCGACATCGTAACCATCCTTCTCGGTATGACAGTAGGTGCGTCAACTCAGGCTTCGCAGTTCCTCACACCGCAGACTATCTTTATTTTCTTCCTTGGTTTTATGGCATTCATCATCGCGTCGTCGTCAGGCGTGCTCTTTGTGAAGCTATTCAACCTCGTGTTGCCAAAGGATAAGAAAATCAATCCGCTTATCGGTAACGCCGGTGTATCAGCTGTGCCGATGTCAGCACGTATCTCCAACAACCTCGGTCTCGAATACGATCCGTCAAACTATCTGCTCATGCACGCCATGGGTCCGAATGTTGCCGGTGTGATCGGTTCAGCGGTTGCTGCAGGTGTGTTGCTAGGCTTCCTCGCTTGATAAATAGCAATTTAAATAACGTTGACAAAAGCGTGTCCCGATCAGGGCGCGCTTTTGTTACATTCAGACTAAAAAATAATAGTAAAGAGGGCGAACATTTAGAGAGCTGATCGGTTATAATACTACAACGGGAAACTTCGACAAGTGCTAATCTTCTCCTGACTCTTTCTGATCTGTCGATGTCATCCGCTAAACAGAATTTTTAACAACAAGCATCAAAAGATTACAAGCCCTAATTGAAGTATGATAACAAGTCAGGTAATCGACACTCTCTATAAGAAGTATCGCAAACTCCCCAAAAGCATCGACTGTCTGGATTTCGGACTCCTTTTCGACAGCGTAGCCGAGCATCACAATATCGAAGTAGACATGGATAGCGACAGCTTGATTCTCCACGGACTCGGAGAGCGTTCACCTTTTTACAAAATACCTCTTTCGCGCATCCACGCAATAGTTCCTTTTGAAGAATGGGTAGCTATAGTACTTCACTCGTCAATCATTTTTCTCAACCGTAATTCGGCTAAAGCGTCGGTGCATGTCAAGCCTCCCAAACTTTCGTTTGTCGACCGTCTGAAAATGCCGTTTGTTAAGGAAAGCGTGATGGATTAATTCGAAAGAACAACTTACACATTAAAACATAAAAATTCAACAATCAATGTCTCTGGCTAATAGTCGGAGATTTTTTTAATACATACAAGGATTAATATTTGACATATGATGGATAATCTCGTGATAATGCTTACTTTTGTATTCCGAAATAAAGTTTATCAATCATTTATCCATTTATATGAAGAAGGTTTTACTCTCACTGATGTTTGCAATGTCAGTTTACGGTTCGGCTCATGCTGTGAAAGCTGAAGTTCGCGGCGAACTGACAACCATATTTTCAGAAAATTTTAATGCGCTGGTCAACGGTTCGGTAGCAGCTCCGGCTAACGAGGAGCTAAGTGCCAACGGTAAAATAGACTCTGCTCTCACAGGCGGACAGCAGTGGAGCGGCAGAGGACTGCATGAGGCAGGCGGCGCTTTGGCCGTGATGCACTTCGAGCAGAGCGATTGGTTTGGAACAGAGGAGCTACAGGGCTATGTGCGTACCGCTTACACCGATGTGCGTATGGACGGAGGCAATTTCACTGCCCGTTTCCGTGCGCGAACACTCGGCAGTGAGTCATCACGACTCCTCGTGGAGCTATATGACCCCTATGTCACCAATAATATACAATCGGCGACAGTCGAGCTGACCGATGAGTGGGCAACTTATGAGGTCGATCTCTGTCATCCCGGTTACGGCAACCATCTCGCATTTCTTGAGATGGCGTCCTATGGCGAAGACTGGTTGCTCGACGATTTTGAAATCGTGCAGGACTATTATGAACTGCTCCCACCGATAGTCCACTATGCGCGCAATGTCTCTTATGAACAGTTTACAGGCCGATGGAATAAGGCTCCGCTGACTGACAGCTATCTGGTCAATGTCTTCTCGTTGGACGAATCCGGTCAACGCAATATCCTTGTAGAGAATGTCGCTACGGATGATTGTGAACTGACAGTCACCGGCACTCAGAAAGGTACCGATTATTTCTACACAGTGCGCAGCGTCAATGATCGTTACACCTCAGAGGAGTCTGAGCCGATAAGAGTGTATGTGCCGCTTTCGACACTTGAGACACCGGTCACCCTTGAAGCTGAGAATATTTCGACCGACGGTTTCACAGCCCGTTGGGAGCCGACTTTCCGCGCTATGGGTTATGTCATCGGTCTCAAACGCGAGTATACGGCTACGGAAGACATGCTCGTGACTGTTGTCAACGAGGATTTCGACAAGATTACCGACGGTGATCTCTCATGGCCTTACCCATTCTACGGAGAACTCGATGATATCACTTCGATGCCCGGATGGTCATATAATTATTTTGATGTAAGAGTGGTATCTGGGATGTTCGGCCTCGACAATACATATAAGAAGTATGGCGAAGATGTCTATCTTGCCACTCCGGCAATAGATCTGACCGGTGACGGCGGCCGTTTCACTATGGTTCTGGATGTCTATGGCGACAAAGGCGACGTTGTCAGCTTAAGTTGCGGAGACAAGACAGTGACCCACGCTCTTGAGAAGCAGGGAGCACAAAGCTTCAGTGTTGAGTTTGACAACGGCACTGCGGCTACGGTAATCCGCATGGAGTTTGACGGTGACGGTCAGTCAAAATTGCTGTTCTTTGATAATATCGCGATACAGCAGCAGTTTTATGCCGGTGACCCGGTGAAGGAGAATGTTGGCAACTTCCGCACGGAGACTCCGACACCCTCTTATGAGTTTACCGGCCTTAACGCAAATGAGGGTGACAAATTTGTCTACACAGTCACCGCATGGTCTTATTCTCAGGACGAGGACGGAGTGTGGGGTCCGGATATTTTCAGTGAGGTTTCAGAGCCCCGAAGCGTTATGATAACTGATCAGGCAGGTATTTCCGAAGCAGGCGCGGATAATACTACGGTCAGTGTTTCCGACAACGTATTGACGATTTCTACTGATAAATTTGGCGTTGTCAATATATTCAGCGCTTATGGCATGCACATTGGCAGTTATGTCGTGAGTCCCGGCTATAGTGTATTTAAGATCAAGACCGCTTATAAAGGGGTTGCTATTGTCCGGGTAGACGGAAAATCATTCAGAGTGCTGATTAAATAATTCGTCTACTGTGCTTACATCTGGTAAACTCGGCTTCTGGGGACTGACGGCGCTCGTATTCGGTCTGATGGTCGGGGTAGGTATCTACAACTTACCCCAGAATATGTCAGCCGCGGCTTCACCCGGCGCTGTATTTATCTCATGGCTCATTACCGGAGCTGGTATACTCCCGTTAGTATTTCTGTTTAAGTATCTCAGCGAAAAGTTTCCCGGCTATAATGCAGGAATCTATCAGTATGCCCAGGCCGGGTTCGGCAACTATGCCGGATTTAATATAGCCTGGGGCTACTGGCTGTGTTCGGCTTTTTCAAATGTGGCTTACGGGGTGATGCTCAATGATTCGTTCGGGGCATTTTTCCCGTCGCTGCTTGATCACGGATGGATGACGGTAGTGTTCTGCTCGGTGCTGATCTGGATAATGTACCTTATTGTGGCGCGAGGGGTGAAAACGGCCAAGACCGTCAATTCGCTTATGGCGCTTGTCAAGGTCGTGATGCTTGTGTTTATCATAACTATCTTTATTATCTATTTTCGTGCAGGGCTGTTTGAGTTTGAGCTTTGGAACGGCATTTCTACGGCTGATAGTTTCGGCGATCAGATAAAGGACACGATGATGATAATGCTGTTTTGTTTTTTCGGAGTGGAGGGGGCTGTGATGATGTCAGCCAGGGCCAGGAAGCCATCGGATGTCGGTAAGTCAGGCCTGGCCGGTTTTGCCATTGCTCTTCTGCTTTATATGGCTGTCTCGTTGCTGTGTTTCGGTCTGATGAGCCGTGCGCGACTCGCCGGACTTCAGGATCCGTCCATCGCCTATATATTGCGAGATGTCTGTGGCGAGTGGGCTTATTGGTTTGTTATTTCGGCTGTGATAATATCGCTTTTGGGCGGATGGGTGGCGTGGACGCTCGTCGTGTCGCAAGTCCCATACGAGGCATCGCTTGTCGGGATTTTACCCGAATGTTTCAGCCGTCTGAACCGTCACAATATGCCGGCGTTCGGTCTGATGGCGTCGAGTGTGGCAATGGAGGTGTTTCTGCTGATGGTCGTGATGGCTGATGATGTTTATCTTGCCGCTCTAAATATCACGGGTTTAATGATTATACCGTGTTATTTCTTTACCGGGTTTTTCCTGCTTAAGAAAGGCGAGGGAAAGGGAATCAAGACAGTAGCTCTGATTGCCACGCTATTCTGTCTCTGGATGGCTTATGCCGGCGGTCTGATCAATATGGTTATGACATCGGCTTTTTATCTGTCAGGCATAGTTTTTTATGTCAAGGTGAGACGCGAACGCGACAAACCCGGCACGCCGTTATTTAGCAATAATGAAAAATTGGCGGTCGCAGCACTCGCTTTCGGCACCATCTTCACAATCTTTTATTATTTGAGTTAAACGACTATCAGTTCGCGGAGGATGGCGTCGGCGCGCCGCCAGAATTCTTCATTAATACGCAAGCGAGAATCAGTGATAGTCATCGGGCCGTTGCTTATGAACGGAGAGCAAGCTTTGATTATGTAATCGGCGCGATCTGCCGGAAGAGTGCTGACGTCAAGTCCGTCGGAGGTGCGCAGCGCTGTGATAAGTTTGTCATTAAAGCGTTGGTCGGCCGTCTCTTCATCAATTACAGTTATATCGGCCGTCTTCACATAGGTCTTAAGGTCGATGGTATTGTAGCGTCTCACGACACCATCGAAGCTGTGAGCTCCTGGTCCGAGTCCGAGATATGGAGTTTCGTTCCAGTATGATGAATTGTGACGGGATCTCATGCCCGGCAGGGCAAAGTTGGATATTTCGTAATGCTCGTAGCCGGCCGAAGCCGTCGCTTTACACAACACCTTATACATCCGGTCTAAAACCGAATCATCGGTAGGCTCGATTTTTCCGGCCGTCATTTTAGCGTAGAGCGCTGTGCCGGGTTCGTAGGAGAGACAATAGGCAGAAATGTGGGGTAGACGGTAAGAGAGCAGTTCTGTCAGAGAGCGCTCCCATGACGGGATGGTCTGGTCGGGCAGGCCATAGATGAGGTCGCATGAAATATTCGAAATGCCACCATCGAGCAGACAGTTGATTGCTCGCCGCGCATCGTCGGCGGAATGACGCCGGCCTATCGCGCGCAGTTGGGTGTCATCAAATGACTGTATGCCCATGCTGACCCGATTGACACCCATATCGCGCCACGCTCTCACTGAAGTTTGGTTAACGTCTTCGGGGTTGGCTTCGATTGTAAACTCTCTGACATCATCGAGAGGGAGAGCCTTACACAGCCGGGCCAAGCGGTCCGGTGCGATTATAGATGGTGTGCCGCCTCCGAAGTACAGAGTCTCGACTTTATCGGTCAACTCGGCTGCGCGCCGATGGTACTCTTTTATCAGCGCTTCAATAAGAAGGTCAGCGTCGGTGAGATTGGGCGTAGAAAAGAAATCACAGTAGACACATTTGCTGTGACAGAAGGGTATATGGACGTAGATGCCTGCCATTTAGAAGAATGATTCGGGTTCCTGACGGTTACAGAGATCAAGGAACTGACAGAATTTGCAGGCATGATTATCTTCGGCCTGATCAAAGGGGACATTTTTGTCGAAAATTTCCTCAATCATGGCGAAAAGATTCTTGCGGAATTCCGTTTCAACCTGGTTGTAATCCTCAATAATCTGGTTATCTACTTTAAATTCCGGTATCTCGTCAGCTGAAGCAAGAGTGCGAAGAGGATAGACAAGCGGGTTGATGGCACAGTTTTCCTT
>CAMWNL010000016.1 GCA_947175585.1 uncultured Bacteroidales bacterium
CGCGCACTTAGATGCCACGCGACAATCAGCAACACCGCCACTCCGACTACAACTGTCAGAGGGTGTGCCGACGTTATCTTTCCCAATACACCCCGGCGCTTACGCCTCGACCCATATTTAGTCTGTTTTTTCTTAGCCATATTCATATTATTAATACATGCAAAGTTAGTAATATGACCTAACACCTGCAACATTCCGTAGCCATCGTCGCCTCTCTCTAAAGATAAATTGTATTTTTGCAGATAATTGTGAACGTAATATCGGTTTAAAAGAAAAATTTTGGAGCTGAGTGTAACTTTTCTGATTGAGTTTGCACCTAACGTTACAAAAACATCAAGAAAATGGAAAGTCCACCAAAAACAAGCAGGGAGTTCGCCTCTTTCGTCAAGGAGCATTCCCGTATTATCAACAAGGTCTGTTGGGCCTATGCTACTCCAAAAGTCCCCTATGAGGATTTACGGCAGGAAATCCTTACCAACCTATGGTTGGGTTTAGAGCAATTCCGGGGTGCAAGCAAACTGTCAACATGGGTTTATCGGGTTGCGGTCAACTCTGCCTTAATGGCAATTCGCAATTACAAGCCGAAAGTTGAAACTCTCCCCTTTGAGATTTCTGCAGTCGATATTTCTTCGGAATCAGACGATAACAAGGCGGAGCAGCTTGCGGCTCTACGCGAATTGATAAACCAACTTCTCCCGATTGAAAAGGCGATTATTCTGCTTTGGCTTGATGAATATCCATACGAAGAAATTGCAGACATTATCGGTATCGAAAGAAACAATGTGGCTACCAAACTTCATAGAATTAAAAACAAACTCATCTCAAAATCGAAATAATATGAACTTAGACGAACTCAAAAAAAGCATGTCTACACTCGACGACGTTCTCGCTCAAAAAAACATCGAGCCAATCAGCTTTAACACAGAGACTTGTTCTTCGGCACAATCTCGCATAGCCAAACAATACCGCAAAAGCATTCTTAATTGTGGTGTACTGGCTGTAGTGTTCATCATTCTCTGGCTCAGCGGAACAGGCGAAAGTGCTTTCCCTGTTGCAATGAAAGGATTTCTCGGTATCTTCATGGCTGTAGCTGCAATAGTGTATATGGTTCTCTATCGCTCAATCAAAAAGATTCAGCCAGCTACTTCCACACCGATGCGTATTATGAAACAGGTAGCATCCCTCAGGCTCTATACTCTTGTTGCCGAGATCTTCTTCACCGTAGTCCTTGCTGTGTTCTTTACTATTTTCCTCAGCAATCTTTGGTCTCTCGGCACTTGGACTTTCTGGCTCGTTTCAGGTGCATTACTGGTTAGCTTAATCATTGCGTTGATAATGCTCCCAAAGAAAATCAGAGATTTCAGGGAACTAACAGCGGTTGATTAATCGCTCCTCGCTTACAAAACACTCTCATACATTAAGATGGGAGCGTTTTTTTACGTAGATTGAGGATTCGGGGGAATCATAATTCATCACTGCTCGATATAGTATTTATCTCCTAATTGTAACTTTTCTCTGTAACTTACAAATTTTCAGAGTCTAAAACTTTTGTATTCCAACTCTTTTGTAGAATAGTAAACAAAGTCAGAATCATCAATAACTCTATTTCTAAAAGGTCATAAATGCTTATTTATAGACTGAAAACATTGATTTTCACGCCAAATGAGACAAATGTCCCACTGACTATCAGATATTTTTTTGTAAATTTGCTTAATTAGAGATGATAGACTCATGAAACATTGGCAGAAAATATCAGGTTGTGTAATCTTCGGATTAGGAGCAGTCATAGAATTGCTCTTGGTCTGCAACGCATATCTCGATCTTAAATACATCGTAAAACCATTCGATATTCAGGACATAATTGAAAGAATATACCTGAGTATTGACTAACTTTCATGCGCCATATGGATAAACTACCTTGTGACACTCGGACTGTTTGTTTACTTGTGGAAGAAAGGAGGTAAGCAATGAAACAACGGCATAAAATAATTGGTATTATCGCTGGAGCAATAATCATATTGTTCTTGATTGCTCTATATATCATTGGTACAAAGATGGGGTTTAGTGCTAAACGATATAGAGAGATGGATCAATCTGAGATAGTTGCAAGAATAGACAATTATATCAATAAAAATGGACGATTGCCTGCTTCTTTGTCTGAATTAGGGTTTGAGCAGACTCCGGGATTTTACTGTTATAAAGGCAATACTCTCAATCTTATCAAAACCCATTGGGATTCTGAGAATGAATATGTACTTGAATTTTGGGATCATGACCGCGCGCCTAAAACTTGGCAATATTCATCAGAGTATAAGAAATGGTTTGATCATGAATATTTTGAATTTGAGCCGCCGATTAATATAGACACAATTCGCGGAATTTACAAAGTATATTACAGTCCAAGAGACGAAATGCAAATAGATATAGACAGTCTCCGAAAGAACGAAAATATCACATTACTCTTGGACTATGATCGCGAAAAAAAGGGAGATTCTTTAGCCTATCTAAAATTCTTATCATGTGATACATTAAGGATGGAAGGATGGGTTGCATTCAACTCTCATCAATTACCTCAATATTTGAAGGAATTTGGTATGTGGAAGTATTACGATGGAGAAGGGAACTGTTATCGTAAATTCTGGAACTACAAACAAAATGGCAAACTGTTATATGAAACTGACCGATAAACCTCAGACGGTTAATAATCTAAAATGTATATTGTGTGCATTAGTTTTGCTTACCTTGACCACTTTCATTGGCAGTAGTCAGACTTTTCTCACAAAATACTCTAAACTGACAAAGAAGAATCTAAATGAATTTTTCTTTGATTGGAAATCGTATTCGGATAGCATCAACTCGAATAATACTATCTCTGACAGTATAATAAGGGATATTGTAATGTGGAATAATCTGACTGTTAATCTTGAAGGATACTACCCAAATAAACCAAAATATAATGTTATACCTCAGATAATTGAAGTTGAAAGGTATTATCTTGATGTAGATACCATAATGGCGAGATTGTGCTTAGGCTTCCCGGAATTTATAGAAGATTTGAAAGAGGAGAAATGTGTTGTTGATAGTGTGACTCCATTTCTGCCATTGCGAAGTCTATATCTCACATCTGACATAGACAAGAAACTGTCTTCATTTGTAGGTGGATTAAAGTGTGGAGATAAGATGGGAAAAATAAATAAGAATAATATCAAGAAGCTTAAGAAATATATCCCGGTGGATTATGGCCATTGGGGTGGTTATTGGTGGTTCATTTCGTTCCCGATAATCACTCATATTTTTTATGCCGATAATTTAATTGCAGTAATGAGAAGAACAAGCTGGTGGACCGGTGATGTGATATGGTATGTTAAAGAAAATGGTCAATTTGTAAGGCGATCGGATCCAGTTACAACATGGGTAGAATAATAAAGCCATCTGCATAATACCAAAACTCATTTTTAAGATATGAAAATACCCGAATAAGGATAATAGCTATTTCGATTTTGTTATCGACAATGCAATCTGATTGCAAGATATATAGTCCTTTCATCGGGCAACGGGTAAATAGTTATGTCATATATAATGCGTCGTGATAATGAAACTGACCGATAAACGATTTTGTATAGCGTGGACTTATTGGAGGGAGAGAGTTTTTGATTGCCCCTGCAAGATGTGTTGAATGGGAAACCCCTCGACTCGATTTTATCGTTACAGTTCAAGAGAGTTTTCCTTCAATAAGAAGTCATACACGCTCATGGTTGTGATACCGTTATTGTCTCTCTCCACTAAAATGGGATTTCCTACAATCACTATCTTCTTAAATGAATCGTCAACGTTGCGAAGTGAGTTTTGCTCCTGTGCGACCTTTTCATAAGAGTCAAGCCGGTAGGCGGACTGTATATAATATCTCTGGTTGCCCTTGTTCGCTACAAAGTCAACTTCATAGCTGACTCGCTTTTGGTTGCCATTCCCATCACGGATTACTAATGGTACGATTCCAACGTCAACATTAAATCCCCTCACACGAAGTTCATTGTAGATAATATTCTCCATCATGTGCGTCTTTTCGAGCTGTCGAAAATTCAGTCTTGCATTGCGCAGACCAAGATCCACAAAATAATATTTATAGGGCGTGTCAATATACTTTTTTCCCTTGATATCATATCGTTGTGATTTCTCAACAAGAAATGAATCACAGATGTAGGCAAGATAATTCTTTATGGTCTTATCAGAAAGCTTTACTTTCTTTTCACTTTGGAATGTGTTAGCGAGCTTACTCGGATTAGTCAGGCAGCCGATATTTGACGAAATAATATCAAGCAGAATTTCCAATTCCTCATCATGCTTTACATTATAACGTTCCTTTATATCAGTGATATAAGTTTCTGCAAATAATGCTTTGAGATATTCAGCCTTTCGTTCTTCTGACTTATATTCCAATATCTGAGGTAATCCTCCATAAGTCATAAACTCCTCAAAAGCCAATTCCGTATCCTTATCGGTTGCGGACATAAATTCCCTGAAATTTAATGGAAATACCTTTATTTCCTCCCCTCGTCCTCGAAAAGTGGTTATAACGTCCTTAGACAGGAACCGTGCGTTACTGCCCGTAACGTAAACATCAGCATTCTTAATTTTCAAATAACTATTGAGCACATCTTCAAACTCGTCAACCAACTGAATCTCATCAATGAGAATATAATACATCTCCTTATCTATCATTTTGGAATCAATGAACTCCAATAGATTGTCCGGGTTGCGGAGAGACTTGTTTCTCCGGTTCTCCAAATCTATTTTAATGATATGATCAGATGAAACACCCTCTGCCTCCAACCAGTCGGCAAACAAATCGAACAGAAGGAAAGATTTACCACTTCGGCGTACGCCGGTAATAATCTTTATCATTCCGTTATGACGACTTTCTATAACCTTGTCAAGATATATTTTTCTTTCTATTCTCATAACATTCCGAATGAATGTCATTTGTGACACTTTTTCGGAATACAAAGTTAGCCATTAATTTTACTAAGGCCAAATAATTAGGAATCATTTCACTTTACCCGTCTCAAAAGCCTATTTAGCAAACTTCTTGCAATTTCTTGAGATGTTTGGAGACGGCTCGATCAGAGATCGAAAGCATTGTCGCAAGTTCATTAATAATCACTGAAGGAATAATCCTGTAATATTCTAACAGAACATGTCCCTTATTTCTAAAACTTTGTAGGGATGCCCCCGGATAAAACCGAGAGCATCCCTACATTGATAATCCAGTGATTGGATGATAAATATTCGCTGAGTAATCCTTACCGATTTCTAATCCTCAAGGATGTCAAACGATATCGCATCCATGTAGTAGAACGACAGATATGCCTTGCCTTCAGCAGCCTCACGTGCGGCGATACGGGCCCGGTAATCATCCATTCGTTCTTTAAATGTAGTCAGATCCTGCTGACCCTGAGCTGCGCGCTCTGTGTCACATCCCACCGATGCGTTAGCCGCTCTCTGAGCCGACTCCTCGCCTCGTTCTTCTGCAATCTGGTCTATCCTCTCGTTGAACTCGCGCTCCATTTCTGCCACGAGGTCATTATCAATGCGTTGCTCGCGGAAAACTCCGGTCACAGTAAGTGGATGATGAATCGTGTTTTTGGGGAACGGTTGACCCATCAGAGGAAATGCCTCGCAGCGTATCTGTATATTATCGGCGTTACCTTGAATAAACGCCTTTCTGCCTCCCTGTGTGCAGAGATGTGAACAGATACCCTCTATCGTGATCGTGTCTCCGACATACTGTTCAGGCGATTCAAACACCTGATCTACAGTCAGCGCATCTGTTGTTTCTGACGAGGCCAGCTGCTGAGTTTTCGAACCGCCGCATGCACTTGTAAGTAAAGCTACTATAGTAGCAAACAATAAAATAGTTTTTTTCATAATTAATTTATCGATTTGATTTTTAATATTTAATTCAGTTCAATTTGCGACACGCTTCATCAGCATGACAGGAATAAACGCGAAGAGACCGCATACAAGAGTGAGTGCAGCTTTGCCGATTGTGCAACGGATATTTCGTCCGCGAGCCGCAAACAGCACTATTAATGTAAGCACGATATTGAGCCACACAGCCTTCCACGACCAGTCTCCTACTCGCGGATAGACATACTTGTCGTCAACATCTGTGAAACTAATCGTGAAGGGGAATATCCACTTCCGTGACTCCTTGCTCAGCGAAGTCGGATTGGAGAAGTCATAGACTGCGAGCACCGAATAATCATCGGGGTCAAGCGCTACCCATTTTGTTTCATTACCCGACTTGACTTTCACACACCAGCTGAAAAGATTCTTCATAATCATTATGCGGTCTTTTTCAGGATTGAACTTCACTCCGTTAAGTTTCGTGATTGAATATGTCTCATCGTGATTGATTGCATACAGGTTGTCATTCTCATCGGTAAAGAGGCCGTAGAGCAGCCGGTCAGCGTTCTCCATCACAAACACGTGGCGGGGAACGATCGTGTCATTCAAAGGTATACGCGCCATACTCGGACGATTGGCCTGCATCTTCAGATGATAGAGCTTGTTGTCGCCGTCAATAATCAGATAACCGTTGTCATATGATTTTCGGGTCGTGATATTTCCGTTAGCTTCTTTAGCCGGAAATGAGAAGCCTTTATCGGCAAACATCTTTGCAAAACGTCCTGTTTTTGTCTCGTCAAGCGAGTTTGACTCGATATTGATTATTTCTACATGGCCGGGCATCGTCAGCACAACTTCCGGATCCTCAAACTTAAATCGAGCCGGCATTGACTCCATAAGAGGATAGACCGTAGGCACAGACCGGTTGAGATCCTTGGGTGATGAGCTGAATATCCAGCTGTTCATCCTGATATCGCGCATCGTCACTTCGATGCCTTTGATCGAATCCGGCATCTGACCTTTGGATGACAACTGACCCACGAATATTTCCGGTAAAAGTGAGTCACGCTCGTCCATCGTGTAGTGACGGCCGGGTGTCTGAGTCACAGGATCCACTTCAAAAATATCCGGTTCACCGGCTTTACTGTCATTAGTAAAGTCTGTGACGATAAAGCAATCATTGATCGGCGAGTAGCTGACAAATGGTTCACGATCGCGCTCCGAGAAACAGAGTGAATAAAGCCAGGGCAACACCCAGCTCAACACTGCTGTCGACAGCAATAAAAACAGTATGTAGTAAGTCTTCTTCATATCAGTCCTGATGGCCCTCCTTAAACCGCGCAATAGAGCCAAACGAGAAAATCGTTATCAAAGCTATGAAAACAACAATGGTGACAATCATATAATTATAGGCAGCCATAGTTGTCGGCTGCAGAAACATCACGAGCAACACGGCGACACCGACGAGGCCAAGCAGTATACGCATATACCATGTGCCTTCCAGACATACTGATGTCACAAACAGATAACCGATGAAACCGGCCAAATACCAAGGCAACATGGTCAGGAACACCCGTCCGACAAGTTCGCTATGGAAGATGGTTGCGTCATAAATCAGTATTACTCCTGCCTGCAGCAGATATATGACCAGCAGTTCGAGCAGACCCGTAGCGAGCATCATCGCCACCAGACGCAGCTGCGGAAAGGGCAGATGCAACGTCAGTTTGAGTCTTTTCTGTGCGACCTCAGGCACCATCTGGGCTATGCCTAACGCAAGTCCGACCGCAAGCGGTATGTAGGTCAGAGTGTCGACATACGACACATCTTTGAGAAGCATCGACAGCCATAGCGAGACTATGCCATGCTCATTTATCAGGGAGTTGGTGCGGAGTATGACATAGACCGCCACAAGCAGTGCCACCGCAAGCGCTATAAAGAACACGCGCCTGGTCTTAAGCCACTCCTTAAATATGATGGATGAATACATTTCTTTCTGTGTTAAGCATTAATATTTTCCTGTCAGACCTATGAACGCATCCTCAAGCGACATCGGCGCGCGCTCCAAATCACTGTACATCACGCCATTGCTATCAAGATAATGTCTGACATAGTCAATTCCGTCAAACGAGTACAGTTCCACCTCATTGCGTATTTTGCCTGGATTTATGATTTTGGCGTCTTCGGGCAACGCTATGTCACCGTCAGTGTGAAACCTATACATGCCGAAATCTGCAAGCAGTCTGTCAACCGGCATCTGGGTGAGGATTTTACCGTAATCAAGTATGATGCAGTCATCGATAAGGCGTTCGAGGTCCTGAATTATGTGAGAGGTCATAAACACCGTCTTGTCTTCAGCTTTGGCAAATTCGCGCAGATAGTCGATGAAAAGTCGGCGATAACCGGGATCAAGTCCGAGCGAGAAGTCATCGAGGACGAGGAGATCAGCGTTCTGGGCGAGAATCAGACCTAATGCGACCTGCGATCGCTGTCCGCATGACATCGTTGATATTCTCTGATTTGGCGACACCTTCAGTTTCTTCATCAGCTCATAGTAAGCCTCACGTTTCCACTTCGGGTAAAACTTCGAATAAAATTTCTCGATCTGCTCTATTGTCATGAACGCATATTGCACGTGTCCCTCGATGAGCAGGGCGATGCGGGCGCGCGTCTCCGGACGCATCTCAGTGATTGACTCCCCGAAGATGCGACATTCTCCCGACTGCGGACGCAGATAGCCCATCAGGATGTTGATTGTGGTGGTCTTACCGGTTCCGTTCTTACCCAGCAATCCGAGGATTCTGCCTTTAGGCACCTCAAAGCTAAGGTCGCTGTAAATTATTCGCCCCTTGCCGTAGCGCTGAGTGAGGTTCCTGACCGATATTACTGATTCTTGATTATTAAGCATCTGTAATTTATGATAAAAATATAATTCAAAATGTCAAAGATAGTCCTGCAATCAATCTGTTGTCTTCCGACAGTGACTTATAGTCGTAGTGTTCAATCTCCGCAGAGAGCGACACTACTACCGACCTGACCGCCCGCGATGCTGTAAAGCCGACTCGATGCGACCTGATGTCAGATGACGCCATATTGTAGATCGCCAGACACATCAGCCCTATGGGCGTCGACAGGTCGAGTCCGCCCCACTCTGCCGATGTCGATCTGACAAACCGGCCGTCATATCCGAGAGTCGCGCCGATTGACCATCGACGGGCTATTTTCTTATTAGCTGAGAGCGACACACCTGCAAAAAAGTAATCGACACACAGACTCCGCGACGGTTCGACAAGATACTCCTTGTCTTTCACATAACCGGCCCGGGGACAAAGTGTAAACACAGCTCCGGATCCGCTCCGGTTCAATGACGCCGGCATCTCAAACTCAATACCATATCGGTCATGATGATAATTCTTGCGTTCGCCTATCTTATCGTAGTTTTCAGCAGACGATCCGAAAAGATTCTCAGTCGCTACACGATTGCGTGCATAAGCCGATATTGTCGGAAACAATTTTATTGCGCGGTCAAATGTAAAGAGTCTCGACACACGTGCCTTGAATAATGATGTAGCCGTCGAACCGAATTTGAGATTGTTGTAGCCGTTCAATATTAAACCGGCATCAGTCACCTCAGCCGACACCTCAGCATATAATCGGTCACTGTGAGCCATCGGCACAAGTTGTAACGACGCACTGAAACCTGTCATACGGTTAGCACCGGTCTGAGCGTCCGCGCCTCTGAACCGGCTTGAAGTCGTGCCGAGTCCGGTATACACCATCGTGATGGCGTGGGTGACGGTATTGTAGAAATCGACGTCAGTGTCCTGATGGTAGACCCTCACACCAAGGTTGAGTCCCAACAGATATCGGCCGCAAAGTCTCCTGCCGCCTCCGATTCCGACATTAAGGTCCGACACGATATTACGCACACGCGGATCGACCGATCTGTGAGCCACTGTTGCCGAATAATCGGCCTGCACTCCCAATGACCATCCACTGCCGTAGATCCGATTCCAGCCTCCGCCGAAATCATACCGCTGCCTGCTGAGATCACCTCCCGTGTCATCACACAAGACAAACGGAGCCACAGCGTCATAGTCAATGACGTCGCTGAACACTATGTCGCGAGACTTGCCGTTGTGATATCCGGCGTGTCCGCAGACCGTTGACACGGGTGAGAGTTTATAATATGTCTCAGCCGACAACCCGTAGAGGTTATGACCGCTGCCGTTCTGAGCCATGACCGCTATGTCGGACCTGTCTATATCAACAGTCAGTCCGACGGTCGATACACTCTTATTATCAGCGAAATGCATGGTTGACGCTCCTGACATATAGTATCGTCTGAGACTCACGCCTAACGGTGATTCCCTGTCGGCTTTCAGATTCAGAATTGAATCATCATCCTGAGGACGGCCGTAAGCCGCGACCGCCCCCAAGATGATGAAGATTGCAAGGTATAGACTACCTTTATAATTCATTTACCGCTTAATTAAGTTCCTCTTTTGTATTGATATTTACAATCTTGAAGTCCTTGGCAGAGTCATCAGTATCCTGAAGGATAATATTGCCGTCAGCCGACTTGCCAGCCTCGCGACGCACAAACATACGGTATGCACGGTCTGCGGCGCTCTGCGGATCATCGTTGATCGACTTATAGCTGATGTCTATTGACGGGGGCAGGCAGAGGAATTCCTGACTGCTTGCCGGACTGAGGTTCACACC
>CAMWNL010000017.1 GCA_947175585.1 uncultured Bacteroidales bacterium
ACTTATGCTTACGACAAGGGCATAATGCTTGCCGGTGGGGTAGGTTTCGCTGCTAAAAAAGATGCAATAAAAGGCACACCTCGCCCTGGTCAAAAAGTTGTCATCAGCGGTGGCGATAACTACCGCATCGGCATGGGTGGTGGAGCTGTATCGTCTGTAGCAACCGGACAATATGGCAATTCAATAGAATTAAATGCAGTGCAAAGAGCAAATCCGGAAATGCAAAAACGTGTTTCCAACGTCATTCGTGCACTTGCTGAAAGTGAAGACAATCCCATTGTCTCCGTTCATGACCATGGTGCCGGGGGGCATCTTAATGCCCTGTCAGAACTTGTTGAAGCCACAGGTGGAAAAATCGACATATCCGCCCTACCCGTTGGAGATCCGACACTTTCCGCAAAAGAAATCATCGGCAATGAGAGTCAGGAACGTATGGGCTTTGTTATAGCTCCCGAGGACATTCCTCGTGTCGAGCAAATTGCTCAGCGCGAACGCGCTCCACTTTACGTAGTTGGTGAAACAACTGGAGACGACCGATTTACATTTGAAGAAGCCGATGGGTCTCGTCCTATTGATCTTGCCATGGCTGATATGTTCGGCAATTCGCCCAAGACCGTAATGCGCGACGAGACTATCGAGACTAAGTACTCATCAGTCAATACTGACATAACAAAACTTGACCAATATATCCATGATGTTCTTTCTCTCGAAGCGGTTGCTTGCAAAGATTGGCTCACTAATAAGGTAGACCGCTCCGTAACCGGTAGAATCGCACGCCAGCAATGTCAGGGAGAAATCCAATTACCATTAAGCGACTGCGGTGTTGTTGCGCTTGATTACATAGGCGAAGCCGGCATTGCTACCTCTATTGGCCATGCACCTCAGGCTGCGCTCGCTGATTCTGCTGCTGGCTCGCGTATTGCTGTAGCAGAAGCTCTTACCAATATAATTGGCGCCAATCTCAAAAAAGGGCTGAAATCTGTATCACTCAGCGCTAACTGGATGTGGCCGTGTAACAATCCCGGCGAAGATGCCGCACTATACAATGCCGTAGAAGCATGCAGTGATTTTGTATGTCGCCTTGGTATAAATATCCCAACAGGCAAAGACAGCTTGTCGATGACACAGAAATATCCTGACGGCAACAAAGTTTATGCTCCGGGCACAGTCATCATCTCAGCCGCAGGTGAAGTTGCAGACATACGTAAAACCGTATCGCCAGTTGTAGCCAACAAAGCAAACTCCACATTATATTATATAGACTTCTCTTCTGACAAGCTCCGTCTTGGAGGCTCTGCTCTGGCTCAGACGCTTGGAAAAATCGATTCCGATGTCCCGTCAGTTAATAACCCCGAGGCATTTGCAAATACGTTTGACACTGTTCAACGTCTTGTCAAACTGCGTAAATTGCTCGCACTTCATGATGTCAGCGCCGGAGGCCTTATCACCACCTTACTCGAAATGACGTTTGGAAATATTCGAGGCGGTCTTAAGGTTTACACAGACGGTTTCAAGATGTATGGAGAAGAAGACTTAATCAAGATTTTATTCGCCGAAAATCCGGCTGTGGTTATCCAGGTTGATGACTCCAAAAAGGAAAGTGTAGAAAAAATCCTCGATGAAGCATCTATAAAATATTTCCCAATTGCATGTCCGACCGATGAGCGCGTAATAATGGTTACTCATGACGGCAACGAACATCTGTTTGGCATTGATTGGCTTCGCGATGTATGGTTCAAACCGTCATATCTGCTTGACACTCTCCAAAGCGCCGGCAACTGCTCATCTGAACGTTTTGAAAATTACAAACGTCAGCCTCTCAAATATCTTTTGCCTGCAAAATTCAACGGTTCGCTTGCATCTCGCGGTCTGACAATGTACCGTGAAGGACACCGTAGCGGTGTTAAAGCAGCTATCATTCGTGAAAAGGGCGTGAACGGTGATCGTGAAATGGCCTGGTCTCTCTATCTCGCTGGCTTTGATGTTAAAGATGTTCACATGACTGATCTTATGTCAGGCCGCGAAACGCTTGAAGATGTCAATATGATTGTATTCTGTGGAGGTTTTTCAAATAGTGACGTGCTCGGATCTGCCAAAGGCTGGGCCGGTGGCTTCAAATGGAACGAAACAGCCCGGAAAGCTCTTGAAAAGTATTATTCCCGACCCGATACACTTAGTCTCGGTGTCTGCAACGGCTGTCAGCTCATGATTGAGCTAAATCTACTCGGATTAAGCGAAGAAATTCGTCCAAAGATGCTTCATAACGTCTCTCACAAATTTGAATCAGAATTTGTAACAGTAACTGTACCTAAAAACGATACAGTGATGTTTGGATCATTATCCGGCATACGCACCGGTATATGGGTTGCCCATGGCGAAGGCCGTTTCTCGTTCCCCGGTAAGACAGCAGACCTCAATGTTATTGCCAAATACAGTTACTCATCATATCCAGGTAATCCTAACGGATCAAAGGGTTCTGTAGCCGGTCTTGCGTCTGCAGATGGTCGTCATGTAGCAATGATGCCCCATCTTGAGCGTGCAATTTATCCATGGCAATGCGCATATTATCCCCGTGCTCGCCGCAATGATGAGGTAACGGTGTGGATTGACGCATTCATCAACGCGCGCCGTTGGGTTGAACAGAAAACCCAGAAGTCATAATATTACAATAACTTGCATGCAGCCCCGAAAGTCATAATCCGACAACGGGGCTGCAACATTTTTAAGAATAAAAGAGATTATTTTATGGGAGGTTTTTTTGGCGTCGTCAAACGCGACGATTGTGTAAACGATTTATTTTACGGGACTGACTACAATAGCCATCTTGGCACTAAACGAGCCGGTATCGCAACTCTGAACAACGGACAGTTTTCTCGTCAGATCCACAGCATCGACAATTCATATTTCCGCACTAAATTTGAAGCGGATCTTGACTCATTTGCCGGTAATGCTGGCATTGGCGTCATAAGTGACACTGATGCTCAACCAATAATAATCAATAGCAAGCTCGGAAAATTTGCTATTGTGACAGTGGCAAAAATCAATAACATCAAAGAGCTTGAAAAGGAATTGCTTGAAGCCGGACGACATTTCTGCGAACACAGTAACGATATCCTTAACCCGACAGAACTCATTGGCGCACTTATAAGTGAGGGAAAGACTTTTGTCGAGGGCATTGAGAATGTCTATAATAAAGTAAAAGGATCTTGTTCAATGCTCATTCTTACAAAAGATGGCATTATAGCAGCTCGCGATAAATATGGTCGAACACCTATTATTATCGGAGAACAAGACGGAGCACATGCCGCATCGACTGAAGACTGTGCATTTCCAAACCTTGGTTATCATAGTTGCTATAATGTAGGACCGGCTGAAATCGTTCTGATCACCGCAGACGAAATCAAACAACTTAAAGCGCCGGGCAAAAAAATGCAGATCTGCTCTTTTATGTGGGTATATTACGGCTATCCCCCGTGCTCGTATGAAGGACGCAATGTTGACGAAATACGTTATCGTATCGGCATGGATACAGCAGACAAAAAAGAATCTGAAGAGATTGATTTTGTCAGTCCGGTTCCGGATTCGGGCACTGGCATGGCTCTTGGATATGCAGCAGCCATCGGAAAACCATATCTCCGTGGTATGGTCAAATATACACCAACCTGGCCTCGAAGCTTCACACCAGGCAGTCAGAAGCGCCGCGAACTCGTAGCAAAAATGAAACTTATCGCGAATAAAAGCCTTCTGAAAGACCAGCGAGTAGCTTTCTGCGATGACTCTATTGTCCGTGGCACACAATTGCGCGACAATGTGCAGGATATTCGTGACGCAGGCGCTAAAAAAGTACACATTCGCATCTCTTGTCCGCCACTGGTCTATCCATGTAAATTCTTAAATTTCACAGCATCCAAAAGCGAAATGGAACTTATCGCGAGACGAGTCATAGCACGACTTGAAGAACAGGGATTCAAGGCACCTCTCGAAGAGTTTACCAAGGCCGGTACCGAAGCTTACAATCGCATGGTCGAAGAAATACGTAAAGACCTGGGACTTGATTCATTACGTTTCTGCACTCTTGAGACTCTCGTTGAGGCAATCGGCTTGCCGAAATGCGATATCTGCACTCATTGTTTCGACGGTAGCAGTTACGAATAATGGACTGTCATGACAAAGTTTAACATTACAAAACTGTTAGAAAAACTTATTTAAATTTTGTAAAATCAAGCAGTTTACGTAATTTTGCATGACGTAACTATACTTTAGAAATCAATTAATAATTCATTTAATATCTTTATTATGAGTTTAAACATCATTGTGCTCGCAAAGCAGGTGCCCGACACCCGCAATGTTGGCAAAGATGCGATGAAGGAAGACGGCACAATTAACCGCGCCGCTCTACCTGCTATCTTTAACCCTGAAGATCTTAATGCCCTTGAGCAGGCTCTTCGCATCAAGGATGAAAATCCCGGTTCGAAAGTAACCTTGCTGACTATGGGTCTTCCGCGTGCTTCTGAAATTATCCGCGAAGCTATTTTCCGTGGTGCTGATGCCGGTATCGTCCTCACCGACCGTGCTCTTGGTGGTGCTGACACTCTGGCAACATCTTATTCTCTCGCACAGGCCGTGAAAAAATTTGGCAACTATGACATTATCCTCGGAGGTCGTCAGGCTATTGACGGTGACACCGCACAGGTAGGTCCCCAGATTGCTGAAAAATTAGGTATACCACAGGTGACTTATGCCGAAGAAATTCTTGGTATAAAAGACGGCAAAGTGACCGTACGCCGCCGTCTTGAACATGGTGTTGAAACCGTGGTTGCTCCGCTCCCATGCGTTGTGACGGTTAATGGTTCAGCCGCTGACTGCCGCCCCCGCAACGCCCGTCGACTGATGAAATACAAATACGCAGTTTCTCCCAGCGAAAAATCAAAACTCTCTGCAGAAGACCAGGCATTCGTAGACGCTCGTCCCTATCTCAATATTGAAGAATGGAGTGCAGCATACGTTGACGCCGATCCCGAACAGATTGGTCTCGCCGGTTCTCCGACTAAGGTTAAAGCCATTGAAAATGTTGTCTTCACAGCAAAAGAAAGCCGCCGTCTCGACAACGACGACCAACAGATTGAAGACCTTATCAAAGAACTCATTACTAATCATACAATCGGCTAATAGCCCCTCCAACTTTTAGCATTATGGCAGAACAAAACAATCTTATAGTATACTGCGAATACGACGAAGGCAAAGTGGCAGACGTAAGCCTTGAACTTCTCACTAAAGGCCGCGTGCTTGCCGACCGTCTCGGAGTTAAGCTTGAAGCCGTTGTTGTCGGCGACAAACTCGAAGGAATCGAAAAGCAGATTTTCCCCTACGGTGTTGACACTGTATATAAAGTAGAAGACAAACGTCTCTTCCCCTACACCTCCAATCCTCACGCATCTGTGCTGATTAATCTTTTCAAGGAAATCAAACCTCAGATTTGCCTCATGGGTGCTACTTGCATTGGACGTGACCTTGGTCCTCGCGTTTCAAGCTGTCTCCACAGTGGCTTGACTGCTGACTGCACATCTCTTGAAATTGGTGATCACAAAGACCCCAAGACCGGCAAAGAGTATACTGATCTTCTCTATCAGATTCGCCCTGCTTTCGGTGGTAATATCGTAGCGACTATCGTTAACCCTGACTGCCGCCCACAGATGGCAACCGTTCGCGAAGGTGTGATGAAGAAAGAAATACGTGACGAAAATTATAAGGGAGAGGTTGTTAATCTCGATCCTTCTAAATACGTAAAGGATGAGGACTTCGTAGTTGAGATTATCGATCGTCACATCGAAAAATCTAAAGTCAATATCAAAGGCGCTCCTATTGTAGTTGCCGGCGGTTATGGTGTCGGTAGCAAAGAGAATTTCCAGCTGCTTTTCGATCTCGCCAATACACTCGGAGGCGAAGTCGGTGCTTCTCGCGCAGCAGTAGATGCCGGCTTTATTGAACATGACCGTCAGATCGGTCAGACCGGTGTAACCGTTCGCCCCAAACTCTACATTGCTTGCGGCATTTCCGGTCAGATTCAGCATATCGCAGGTATGCAGGAAAGTTCAATCATCATCTCCATCAACAATGATCCCGATGCTCCGATAAACGCTATCGCTGATTACGTTATCACCGGCAACATGGAAGATGTTGTGCCCAAACTCATCAAATACTACAAAAAGAACTCTAAGTAAAAGACCATCATGGCTAACTTCTATACAGATAATCCCGATCTTAAGCACCATCTGAATCATCCTTTGATGCAAAAGATTGTCGAGCTCAAAGAACGCAATTTCTCTGATGCCGAAAAATTTGATTACGCTCCCCGTAACTTCGAGGACGCTATGGACAACTACGATAAGGTTCTCGAAATCGTCGGCTACCTCTGCGGTGGTCTTATCGCTGATAACGCTGAAGGCGTAGACCATCAGGGCGCATCTTGTGCTGACGGCCGAGCTATCTATGCTGACGGCACAGTCGAGAATCTTGACGCTTGCCGCAAGGCGGGCTTGATGGGTATGTCAATGCCCCGTCGCTTCGGTGGTCTTAATTTCCCCATTACACCTTATATAATGGCTGCAGACATCGTCAGCCGTGCAGATACAGGGTTCGAGAACCTCTGGGGACTTCAGGATTGTGCAGAAACAATCTACGAATTTGCTGACGAAGATCAAAAGGCACGTTTCATTCCCCGTGTTTGCGAAGGCGAAACAATGTCTATGGACCTTACCGAACCTGACGCTGGCTCAGACCTTCAGTCTGTAATGCTTAAGGCTACTCAGGACGAAGACGGCACATGGCGTCTCAACGGTGTCAAGCGTTTTATCACCAATGGTGACAGCGATATTCACCTCGTACTTGCTCGTTCAGAAGAGGGCACTAAAGACGGTCGCGGGCTCTCGATGTTCATCTACGACAAGCGCGACGGAGGTGTTAATGTTCGCCGTATCGAAAACAAAATGGGCATCAAGGGTTCTCCCACTTGCGAACTTGTATATAAGAATGCTAAAGCCGAATTATGCGGCAATCGTCGTCTCGGACTTATTAAATATGTGATGGCCCTTATGAACGGTGCGCGTCTCGGCATCGCCGCTCAGTCTGTCGGAGTAAGCGAACTCGCTTACCGCGAGGCCCTCGCTTATGCGAAGGACCGCAAACAGTTTGGCAAGGCAATCATCGAATTCCCAGCTGTAGCAGAAATGATTTCTGTTATGAAGGCTAAACTCGATGCAAGCCGCGCACTTCTCTACGAATGCTCTCGCTTTGTTGATATGTACAAACTTTACGAAGACATCGCAAAAGAGCGCAGCCTTACTGCTGACGAGCGTGCCGAAATGAAGCACTATAGCAAACTCGCCGATGCTCTTACTCCTATGGCTAAGGGTATGGGTAGCGAATACTGCAATCAGAATGCTTATGACTGTATTCAGGTTCACGGCGGTTCAGGCTTCATGAAAGATTACGCTTGCGAACGTCTATATCGCGATGCTCGTATCACATCAATCTACGAAGGCACTACTCAGCTTCAGGTCGTAGCTGCAATCCGCCACGTCACCACCGGCACCTACAAAGCACTCATCGAAAGCTATGCCGCTCAGGAATATAAACCCGAACTGCAGGCTCTCAAAGATAATCTTGCTGCAATGACCGAACAGTATGTTAAAGCCGTAGAAACTGTTACTGCAGTTAATGATACTGCTTACACTGATTTTATGGCTCGTCGTATGGTCGAAATGGCCGGCAACATCATCATGGGTTATCTCCTTCTTAGCGATGCAAACCGCAACGAATCATTCGTTAAGTCTGCAACCGTTTACAATAAGCTCGCACAGGCAGAAGTTGCAAAACATGCTGATTTCATTGCAAACTTCAATCCTGCTCAGCTTGACTTTTATAAAGCATAAAAAAGAACACTTTTCCCCCTATATCCGGAAGCCCGTCAGTTCATCAATTGACGGGCTTTTGCTATCTATAACATTTTTGACCGTATTTCTAAAAATCATTTAATATAAAGTTGTCAGATTGCAAATGCCGTTTTTTTTAGTTAACTTTGTATAAGCAACAATTCCAGACAGCTATGAAACAGTACTTTGCTTCACTAACAATTTTAACCTTATTTCAGCTGAACGTTCAAGCCGGGCTGACTTTCCAGGGCAATTCATTACCCGTGGTTGCTGTCTCCCCCTCTCCATCTTCCGGCTTGGAAACAGTCTACGTTCTTAGCGAAACTTCTGGAGTTACGGTTTCTTACGACGGAGCCACTTCCGTCAAATGGTCTCGTTTTGGAGCAAACGGAGCTGCCTATGCTGAACAGATAGCAACTTCTCAGTCAATTGCCCTTGAAAGAGCCGACTATGGATATATTGCTGATGTCGATGGTAAAGAACACTACTTCTGGATTGTTAACTACCAAAATCATTACTTCGATGTTACATCTCTCCAACCGGACCAATCTCAATCCGATTGCCAGCGTACATTCCTGTCGTTTGAAGGAACGGCTGCCCCAATAATTTATTACACGATAAACGGCCGCAATCAGGAACTCGATCGCGAAATTCGATTACGCTACACATCTCTTTCCTACGACTCCGACGCGTCGTATTATCGGCCTGTTGAAATAGAAGAGTCATTCCCGAGCATAACATCTTACATCTCAGTTGAAGCACCTCTCTGTAACACAGACTTCTCCATCTCAGGAGACAGATTCCTAAAGGCTTGGGGTTCTCCGGTTGAATTCAAGACTTCTGTTATGCAGGCTTATGCTTTATCAGCTGAGACTTCCGCTACACAGGTCGAACGAGACATTGACAATGAACAGCAGGTCGCCGGTGTTGCCCTGGGAGGCTCAGCCCCGTCAGAAATAACATTTACGGCCGCCATTACTGACGCTGCCTCTTTTTATGAATGGCAACTGGCCAACAACTCACAGTTCGATCCTATTGTTGACCGATACTCTCAGACAGAGTTAACATATACATTCCGTAACCAAGGCACCACCTATGTGCGCTTCTTCGCGGCCAATGCTGACGGCGAATGTGAATACTACAGCCCCGTCTATGAAATCTCTATCGGTGAATCATCCCTACTCTGCCCAAACGCTTTTTCTCCTCAGTCTTCGCCCGGCGTAAACGATGAATGGAAAGTCAGCTACAAGTCTATCATCTCTTTTGACTGCCATATATTCAATCGTTGGGGCACTGAAGTCTGTTCCTTCTCCGATCCGTCACAAGGCTGGGATGGAAAATATAACGGGAAATACGTGCCTGCAGGTACATATTATTATGTAATAAAAGCGCGAGGTGCTGACGGTCGGGACTATAAACTTAGCGGTGATATAAACATTATAGGCTCTAAGAACATTAATTCTTCAGATGCCAATTTATAATATCGCCAAAATTCAATGTACTTTTTCCCTCATAATTAAAAACTGACATGAAAAAAACAATCTCTACTATTATCATATCTTCGGCCATCATAGCGGCCTCTACTCTTATGTTACCGGTCACAACAGTCGCCGAACCAAGTCCGTCTCCTCAGACTTCAAGCCGATTGTTCGCACCTGTATTTAGTCCCGAGATTCCGTCTAAGATGAAGTTTTGCGGAAAAAATGTCGACTTGGACAGAAATGATATGTATGAGCGATTCGACCGCGAACTTACTTCTATTATCTATAGTCACGGTTCAACCATGCTAATGCTCAAACGAGCCAACAAATATTTTCCCGTAATAGCACCGATACTAAAAGCCAACGGACTGCCTGAAGACATCATTTACCTCGCGTGCGCAGAGAGTTCTTTGAACCCGAGGGCATATTCTCCTGCTAAAGCAGCCGGTCTCTGGCAATTTATGGCTTCCACCGCTAAAGATTACGGTCTCGAAGTCAATGATGAGATTGACGAGCGCTACAACGTCGAAAAAGCCACTCAGGCTGCCTGCCGCTATCTGAAGAAAGGATTACAGAAATATGGCGATTGGCCAACCGTGATGGCTTCATATAACGCCGGCATGGGACGTATATCTACCGAACTTGACAAACAATTGTCCGATAACTCATTTGACCTGTATCTCAACGATGAGACATCGCGCTATGTATTCCGTATCATGGCCATCAAAGCGATTCTCGAAAATCCAGCATCTTTCGGTTATCAGCTTAACCCTGACCAACTCTACAGAAATGTTGAATGTAAAACAGTCGAAGTCTCGGGTCCGGTTGAAGATTGGGCGACATGGGCACAACAGCAAGGCATCAGCTATGCTCAGCTTAAAGAAGAAAATCCCTGGATTAGATCCCGTTCTCTGACCAATAAAGCAGGCAAGACTTATCAGGTCAAAGTCCCCAAAGCCGATTCAGTATATCGATCAAAACAAACTCCCTCCGTTTACAACAAAGATTGGGTGAAATAAAAAGACTTCATGACAAAAATAAAAAAAGATAAATCATTGCAGCCTGTCGTTACCGAACAGGCTGCAACCTCACTCAGCGTCATCGGTGCACGTGTCAA
>CAMWNL010000018.1 GCA_947175585.1 uncultured Bacteroidales bacterium
GCATAAGACTCGGTTATAAAAAAATATATATATGCGGCGCCGACCATTCATGGATGCGCGACATAGCCGTCACGGATGACAATGTAGTTGTGTCGGGCATGACACATTATTATAAGGAAGCGGAGTCGGAAGTGAAACGCTCCCACACCGAATACCGCGGTTACCGTCTTCATCAGATAATCAACAGCTATTACGTAGCCTTTCTGAGTTATCATAAAATCAGACGTTACGCCGACTCTGTCGGTGTAGAGATTATAAACTCCACGCCCGGCAGTTATATCGATGCTTTCAATCGTGCGCCACTCTTCAGTCGTGAACCGAAGTGTCGTTGAGTTTCGATTCAAGCAGATTGATGAGAGTGCGGCGGTCGACGATATCGATTTTAGTAGGACTATAAGTCAGCAGACCGCGCTCTTTCATACTGTCGAGTGTCGCGATAAATGAACCGCGCGGCACACCGAAAAACGAGTATAGGTCGCGCTGACGACACTCGAGAGCGATGTCCTTACCGGTCGGCTGAGTGAGGGCGACAATCCAGAATGCGATTCGCTCCTCGATGCTTCCGGTAGTAAGCGCAAGCACACCGCTGACCGACTTCTGAGCGTTCATTGACAAAAGATTCAGATAATTGAACATGAAGACTTCATCTGACTTTAAAATCTTCAGATAATCACTCTTTGCAATCTGCAAAATGCCGGTCGGCTCGATAGCGGTGACAGTGCAGGGATAGTTAGTTGCACGGCCAAACAGATAGTCTGCTGCAATAACGTCGGGAGCATAGAGTGTCTGACTCACTTTGAAACGACTGTCGGGATTGACAATCTTTGACCTCACACTACCGGAAATGATAAATTTAATGTGTGTGCAGGGTGCTCCGGCCTCGACGACAGTCTCGCCGGGCAGATATTTCAGAAAATGAAACTTAGCCATACCGACTGTCTCGGCCATGCGATCGCGCGTAGCCCCACGGAACAAAGGCAGTTCCATCAATACATCAAACATGCTGTTCATATATAATCGTCTTTTTTAATTCTGTCAACAAGTATTATAATTTATTTAAAAGTATCTACTCAGCGAATGAATCTAATTGACTTTCAGTGAAATATCTGGACGCACCCTGGCCGGGTAAACATCTCTGCATATTTGATTGCAGGTGGACGCACCGGGGTGCGTCCCTACATTGTTAATCAACGCATTAAAAGGTATTTCTACGCTGAATGGATACATTTAAAACAAGGCGAACGGCTTAAAGTTTATTGCCGCGAATCTCGACGCGTCTTAAAATAAATCTGAGCAGAGTTGATGGTATTTTGCCACAGTATATATGACGCCGGGCCGACAGATGAAATAGGGCTCAGGAAGTTAAGCGCCATCCAGATAGCCAGCACCGTGTTTTTCTGAGCCAAACCCTGTGCGCCTGCGACCGGATCTCCGAAGCGACGTCCGATTTTGCGTCCGATGATAAACTGAATTACACAGACAACAAGCGCGGCAACAGCAATAGCAATCATCATCGGAACAGCTCCCGACGGCTCGCTCATCACGAAACTGACAGACTTGCCGACAACAATAATCAGAGAAACCGCCCAAATATAGAATGAAAGCGACTGATGGGTCGCCACCGCATGATGGACTTTTGGCGCTAACGCCTTAAGCAAGAAAGCTGTCAGCAAGGGCAATATTATCAGAGGACCCACCTTGGCACAGATTGTGGCGAAACCTTCAACAAAAGATACTCCACCGGTCAAGGATTCACCTCCCATATACTCAAAAAGGACGGGAGCCGTCAATGCCACGGCAACATTACTGATAATCGAGTACATAGCCACTCTCGTCACCGAGCCGCCGAGCATGCCTGTAATCACCGGAGCGGCTGTAGCTGTCGGACAAAACACACAGATAAACGCTCCTTCGGCGAGCGCAGCCGATACAGGCCTCAGAGCGAAGTAGACTCCGACACCACCGAGCAACTGCACACCCAGAAGAATCCACGACAGTCGGCCGAATTTCAGATCACGCGGATTTACCTTACAAAAGGTGATGAGCAACATAATGAATATCAGATATGGAGCCAGAAACTGGACTGACTCAATGGCCGAATGGAAAATCATGCCAATAACCATAGCTATCGGTAGCATCCACGGCTTAATCATCTGACGGAAATGGGCAATATTCATATCTTTCACACAAAATTAATGTGCAAAGTTAAGCAAATTTTGGGGAACGGGGTCTAAAAATCAATACAAGGCTTTCAGCGTTTGGCCATGCGTCGACTCAAAGCCCGTCGTTGCTGACGTGTCATCGTAAGCAATGCTCCGGTCTGAGGTTTTTCAGGACTATCCGCACGACTGCTCTCCGCACCACAGGCGCCATCAGATTCTTCGGCCTGAACCGTGATTTCAGACGCCGCAAGCGCCAAAAGAGAATTGTTGACCGACTTGGTCGAATCATCAGCTATGACAAGGAGCGAGAGTCTGCACTTGACCTGGAGGGCGACCAGGCGCTTCATGATGTAGGCCACTGACCCATTCCGGCCGAAAGACAAAGCGGCAATGCGACTTACCGAATCAATGACGAAGGTGCGGATAGACGTTGTACGTACAGCGTGCTCGATGGCGTTGAATATCAGGTCGGCATAGTCTGTCTTATCGTCGATCGACTCAAACTCGGGATTATAGACAAACAAGTTATCAGACTCTGCCTTACGGTTATTAAGTCTGCCCTCGGCATTGACATAGAGCACATTGCGACCCTTGGCTGCTATTTCATCAGCAATAGACAGAGCCAAACCTGTCTTATCGAGCTCGCGCGGCGCGTGAAGCAACGCGGTTGAGCCTTCTTTCCAAAGATTTCTGTAAAGGCTGACAGACTTATCCGGTTCGTTAAAGAGTTTCTTGGCGGCAATAAAATCGTAGTTCATAGTAAAATTATTAAAAAGTGGAAAATGGAAATTGAAAAATACACACTACTGTCTTGTCATGGCATTAAGCACGATTGACAGATGCAAAATTACATCATAAAATCGCATGATTTTACGCTAAATTGCAAACGCGTACAATTTAACATATTCCTATTTTACAGAAATCTCTGACACAAACTGCCTTAACCGGCATTTTTTGATTAGTAAAAAATCAGACTTTAACTATCAAAAGATGTAAATCCGAGTTTTTGTCGTAACTTTGCTTCATAAATAAGATAATTGACAATGATAGATTATATTAAGGGTAAGCTTGCATCGCTTAATCCGGCAGAGGCCGTGGTCGAGACCGCCGGCGGTGTGGGTTATTCGTTGCAGATAAGTCTCGCAACGTTCTCAAAATTAGAAGGCAAAAGCGAAGTGAAACTTCTGGTCCATGAAACAATCAGAGAAGACGCATGGACTCTCTACGGCTTCATTGACGAAAGCGAGCGCGAAGTGTTCAGACAACTTATCGGTGTGTCAGGCGTAGGAGCATCGACAGCGCGCATGATACTGTCGGCACTTTCAGCCGAAGAACTGTCGGTCGTCATCTCGACTTCTGATATCAAACGGCTCAAAAGCGTGAAGGGTGTCGGAGCAAAAACGGCGGAACGCATAATAGTTGACCTACGCGATAAAATAAAAGCACCCGACACTACGTTAATTATACAATCGCCGGCGACGTCAGAGGCATTTGACGAAGCGCTCGCGGCACTGACCATGCTCGGGTTTACAGCGGCACAGAGCCGCAAAGTGTTGAAAAAACTTTTTGATGAAGACCCGACGCTCAAAGTCGAAACCGCTATACGCAAAGCTCTGCCACTGATGTAATATCCGACGACCAAGCGGTTGCCGTCAACTATCACCCGGCCTGCCAAGGTCAACAAATGGAAAAAGGAACAACGAAAAAACGACATAAATCAAGACTGAGCTCGCTGCTGCCTGTCGCTGCAGCGGCCTTTGTCGCGTTTGTCCCTTTTCTCGCTCCGGGTCAGCAAGCGCGCGACGGTAAAATGCCGCCCCCGGCTCCGGCCTCATACGCTCCTGCAGCAAAGTTTGTGTCAGAAGCCGACTCCATAATCCTGCCAATGGGAGCTACGCAGACTGTGCCGGAAACATACGAACAACTTATGGCCGACGAACTCGGCTATGATCTGGAAACGCCGTCAAACGTCGTGACAACGGCCGAATATGACCCGGAGACAGGATGCTACATTGTACGCACGCGCGTGGGAGAGTTTGACATCGCAACGCCATTCATGCTGACACCGGCTCAGTATCAAAACTGGCAGTTCCGCCGGTCAATGCAGCAATATTATCGCGAACGTAATCTCGCGCAGGTCACCGATAAGGAAAAAGAACCGTTCAATGTGCTCGATATGAACTTCGCACTCGGACCGCTCGAAAAGATTTTCGGCCCCGGCGGTGTGCAACTCAAAACCCAGGGATCGGTGCAGGTTGCGATGGGCATAAAGAGCAACAAGACCGACAACCCGGCGCTGCCGCTGTCGTCGCGCAGAAAGACATATTTTGACTTCGACCAGAAAGTGCAGGCGACAATCAACGCTTCGGTCGGCGACCGCATGAAGTTCAACATGACCTATAACACTGATGCGACCTTTGATTTTGACTCCAAAAATCTAAAACTTGCCTACGAAGGCAAAGAGGACGACATCGTGAAGAATATCGAAGCCGGCAATGTGTCTCTGACAACCGGCTCGTCACTAATCCGAGGCAGCACGGCGCTCTTCGGTATCAAGACAAAACTTCAGTTCGGCAAACTGACAGCGACAGCTCTCGTTTCTCAGCAAAATTCAGAGTCAAAATCAGTCAGCTCGAAGGGCGGCGTCCAGACGACCAAATTCTCAATCTCGGCCGACCAGTATGATCAGAACCGCCACTTCTTCCTCAGCCATTATTTCCGCAACAACTACGACCGTTTTGCGTCAAGACTGCCCTATGTGTCATCGGGCATAAAAATCACCCGTATCGAGGTGTGGGTGACAAATAAGAACAGCAATTTCGCTGAGTCGCGAAACTTCGTGGCGTTCATGGACCTCGGCGAAAACAGTGACCTCGCCTCAGACCACTGGACAGTCAACCCCGCCCAGGACATACCGTCAAACTCGTCAAACGACCTGCTCTCAACCATCAAGGACCAATATCCCGACGCCCGAAACATCAACATGGTCACTCAGGCGCTCGAACCGCTCAACGCATACGGCATAGAAGGCGGCCGCGACTTCGAGAAGGTCGAAAGTGCCCGTCTGCTCAACGCCAACGAGTATACGCTCAACTCAACCCTCGGCTATATCTCGGTCAAGAGCGCGCTGAACTCTGATGAAGTTCTGGCCGTGGCATACGAATATACCTACGGCGGCAAGGTGTATCAGGTCGGTGAATTCTCGGGAGACATCACCTCCACCGACCAGTCGCTATATCTTAAAATGCTGAAAGGCACTACGTCCACGCCTCACCTGCCGGCGTGGAAGCTCATGATGAAAAACGTCTACTCTATCGGTGGCAACCAGATACAGAAAAACAACTTCAAGATGCAAGTCAAGTATCTGAGCGATACCACAGGTACGGAGATCAACTATCTGCCGGTGCCCGGTCTCAACAATCAGTCGCTGCTCCAGGTGATGAACCTTGACCGCATCGACAACAACGAGGAGTCAAACCCCGACGGATTCTTTGACTTTATCGAGGGCTACACCGTGCTGTCACAGTCAGGAAAGATCATCTTCCCCGTCGCCGAACCTTTCGGTCAGCATCTCGCGGCCAAAATCAATAATCCGGCGCTCGCCGAGCAATATGTCTATCAGGAACTCTATGATTCGACTCTCGTCGTGGCCCGGCAGATTGCCAACAAAAACAAATTTGTGCTAACCGGTGAATACCAGGCTTCGTCAGGGTCGCAGATAAGACTCAACGCGATGAATGTGCCGCGAGGATCGGTAATCGTAATGGCCGGCGGTGTGCAGCTCGTCGAAAACTCGGATTACACGGTTGACTATGCGATGGGTATCGTCACCATCACCAACCAATCGATAATCGACTCAGGTCAAAGCATCAGCGTGACCCTCGAAAACCAGTCGATGTTCTCTACCCAACGTAAAAATCTGCTCGGTCTCGACCTGCAATATCAATTCAACAAGAATCTCAATGTCGGTGCAACAGTGCTCCATTTCTCTGAAAAAGCGCTCACCGAGAAAGTTAATATCGGCGATGAGGTGGTCAATAACTCGATGCTCGGATTCAACCTCAGCTATAACTCAGATTTTATGTGGCTGACAAATCTCGTGAACAAGATTCCGACTGTCAACGCCACCCAGCCGTCTCATCTGAGTCTCACAGCCGAATATGCCCAACTCATACCCCATGCACAGAAATCCGGCTCAAACCGCGGCTCAAGCTACGTCGATGATTTCGAATCAACCCAGACCGGCATAGACCTCCGGTCGCCCTACTCATGGTTTCTCGCTTCGACCCCCTACGAACCGGGCAATGACGCTCTCTTCCCGGAGGCAGCGTTGAGCGACAACGTCGATTATGGTAAAAACCGCGCGTTGCTCAACTGGTACTATATCGACCGAATGTTTACACAGCGTAACTCCTCACTCGCCCCGGGCTATATCAAGAGCGACCTCGCCCAGCTGTCCAATCCTTATGTGCGCGAAGTGACGTCACGCGAAATATTTCCCGGCCGTCAGCTCAACTACGGTGAATCACCGCTGATCCAGACACTCAACCTGTCGTTCTACCCGACTGAGCGCGGACCGTATAACCTCGACGCCGATGACATTGACGACAGAGGCAATCTGCTGCACCCCGAAAAACGATGGGGCGGCATTATGCGCAGGCTTGACAACACTAACTTCGAACAAAGCAATATCGAGTATATCCAGTTCTGGATGATGAACCCGTTTCTTGACCCTGAAAATCCCAACTACGAAGGCGGTGACTTCTACATCAACCTCGGCGAAGTGTCGGAAGACATACTCAAAGACGGTCTGAAGAGTTATGAAAACGGCATACCCTACGACGGCAACGACCAGTTTCTCACCGAGACCAACTGGGGACGCGTGTCGCGCCAGAACTCACTGACCTACTCGTTTGACAATTCATCGGGTTCGCGAATCGTGCAGGACGTCGGCCTCGACGGTCTTCCCAATGACGATGAGTTCGTGTTCCCGACTTATCAAAACTACCTCGAACGCCTGCGCACACGTCTGTCGGCTGCGACAATCGCGGAAATGCAGGGTGATAAATTCTCGCCGTTCAACGACCCGGCCGGTGACAACTACCACTTCTACCGCGGCTATGACTACGACGAGGAGCGCCTCGGAGTGCTCGCCCGTTACAAACGCTACAATGGAGTGGAAGGCAACTCGCTTTCGCCCGAAGAGTCATCTGATCCGCTCTATCAGTCAGCGCGAAACACTCCCGACGTCGAAGACATCAACCAGGACAACACGCTCAACGAGTATGAACGATATTTCCAATACAAGATCTCGATCCGTCCGGAAGATCTTGTTGTAGGTAAAAACTATATCACTGACAAACAGGTGTCAATCGTCGCCACGCCTGACGGCAAAGACCCGGAAGTCGAATGGTATCAGTTCAAGATACCGTTGGCCGATTTTGAACGTAAAGTTGGCTCGATCTCCGACTTCTCGACCATCCGCTTCATGCGTATGTTTATGACCGGCTTCAAGGCTGTCACTCACCTGCGCTTCGCCACGCTCGAACTTGTGCGCGGCGAGTGGAGAGGCTATGATTTCAACCTCAACTCACGCGGCGACGCTCCGGCAGAAGGCCAGCTCGACGTGTCGGTTGTAAACATAGAGGAAAATTCGCGACGCGAACCGGTCAACTATGTCCTGCCTCCGGGTGTGACACGTATCACTGACCCAGGTCAGAGCCAGATCGTGCAGCTCAACGAGCAATCAATGTCACTCAAAGTCACTGACCTCAACGCCGGCGATGCGCGCGGAGTCTACCGCAACACTCTGCTCGACCTCCGCAACTATAAACGCATGCAGATGTGGGTACACGCCGAAGCGCTTATCAATAACAACACCGATCTTAAGTCGGGCGAGCTTTCGCTCTTCGTGAGACTCGGTTCTGACGTGAAGAGCAATTATTATGAATATGAAGTGCCTCTGACGCTTACTCCTCCGGGCGAGTACAATACATATCTCAACTCTGACCGCGAAATAGTGTGGCCGCGCAGTAACTACCTCGACTTTAATCTCCAGAGTCTTATCAACCTTAAGAAGGAGCGTAACGCCGCCAAACGCAACGAGGAGAGCGGTGTGGGATTCGCCACACTATTCACCGGCCGTGACCCTGACAATGAACGCAACCGCATGGCCGTCATCGGCAACCCGTCGCTGAGCGACGTGAGGGTCGTGCTTATCGGTGTGCGCAATAACTCCACACAGACCAAGGGCGGCACCGTATGGGTCAACGAACTGAAAGTAACTGACTTCAACGAGGAGGGCGGATGGGCTGCCAAAGCCAATGCCACGCTCAACGTGTCAGACATCGCTACGCTCAACTTCGGAACCCACATCGAGACCTCGGGCTTCGGCAGCGTCGACCAGTCGCTCAACGAGCGCCGCCTCGATGACTACGAGCAGTATAATTTCGCGGTGCAGGGCGACGTCGGCCGTCTGCTGCCCGAAGCGGTGAAGCTGCGCGCTCCCATCTATTACTCTGTGTCAAAAGAAAAGACATCACCAAAATACAATCCGCTTGACCAGGACGTGCTGCTAAAAGATGCTCTCGACGAGTGTGCGACCAAACAGGAGCGTGACTCGATAGAGAACTACGCTACCGACCACTCGAAAGTGGAGAACTTCTCGATTTCGGGCCTTAAGTTTGACGTGAAGAGCAAGAATCCCATGCCCTGGGATCCGGCCAACTTCACTATCAACTTCTCATTTAACAAACAGTCGAAAAGCGACCCGACAACGGAGTATGAAAACACTAACGACTACCGCGGCTCGCTGCAGTACAGCTATTCGCCCTACTTTAAATCATTCAAGCCTTTTAAGGGCATGAAGTCAAAATCAAAGAACGCCAAATTTCTTAAAGAATGGGAATTGAACTGGTTGCCGACCACCATATCATTCATGACCAACATGTCGCGCTACTATTACGAGCAGCAGACACGGTCAGAGACCGACGCATTCTTCCAGCTGCCGGTGTCGGTAAGCAAGAATTTCCTTTGGGACCGTCAGCTCTCACTGAACTGGAATATCACCAAATCTCTGTCAGTAAGCTTCAACTCCAACACTTCGGCTCGAATTGAGGAGACAGTGGGCGCGGTCAACCGCAAGCTCTTCCCCGACAAATACCGCGAGTGGAAAGACACGGTCTGGCAGAGTATACTCTCGATGGGTACACCCTGGGCCTACAACCAGACATTCACGGCTCAGTATCGTGCGCCGTTCAACCGCATACCTATCCTCGACTTCCTTACCGGATCGGTCAACTATAACGCCACTTACCGCTGGGATCGCGGCGCTACAGTCGACGGCATCAGCGTCGGCAACAGCATCGCCAATCAAGGAGCCTGGACAGCAGACGGACGTCTGAACTTCGAGAATATCTATAATAAAGTGCCCGTGCTCAAAGAGGTCAACAAGCGCTTCTCCAACACTCGCAAACCTAATTCGACAGCCCGCAAGCCCAAGCCCAAGAAGTTTGAGCGCAGTCTTGCACTGCTACCCGACACAAATCTTGTAATCAAACACAATCTGCGCACCAAGAAAGTCAAAGTTTCGGCGATGACGACCGACGACAAACCGTTTGCCGTGAAGTCGCGCGTGATTGACCCCAACAGTGTGGAGATTCTTACACGAGGCGATCAGAACATCAAGTTCACCATCACCGAGGTGCTTGAAGAGAAGAAACCGCTGATGACCAACATCGGCGAATATGCTCTGCGTGTGCTGATGTCGCCGAGAAATGTGTCGGTGCGCTACCGCAACACCCGAAGTCTGTCGTTGCCGCTCTTCCGTCCTGACATCGGCAATATTTTCGGTCAGAGCCGTTCTTACGGTCCGATGTCACCGGGTCTCGACTTTGCGTTCGGATTTGCCGGCGACGCTTATGTCGACCGTGCGCTCGACCGCGGCTGGCTCATCACTGACGACGGCCAGACCTCGCCGGCCGTGATGTCTCACACCAACGAACTCAACATCGAAACCAATTTCGAAATCTTCAAAGGCTTCAAGATCCAGTTGACACTCAACCGCACGGATAACCGCACGCGTCAGGTGCAGTTCATGTATTCAGATATGCCGACCTCTCTGTCGGGCTCATACACCAAGACTCATTGCGCGATCGCGAGCGCCCTGAAGTCGTCGAATGCAGCTGACGGCTACTACTCTGAGGCCTTCGCCAATTTCCTGAAATATATCCCGACGGTGCGCAACCGTGTCGAGGCCCAGTATGCCGGCATCACCTACCCCGACGCCGGATTCATAGCCGGAACCGCTCAGGCAGGCATGCCTTTCAACCCCGAGGTCGGC
>CAMWNL010000019.1 GCA_947175585.1 uncultured Bacteroidales bacterium
CGCTTTTACCAATACAAGCTGTTTTTCTGGTAAAATTGACATATTTAGTAGCCTTGTTCGAAAAAGTATCGCTACCTTTGTCTACAACATCGATTTTTTCAAACTTATAATCTTTTGCAATGTCAGGCATTAAAAACAATATAGTTCGTCTTTTGACTTATCTGATATGTACATGTGTATTATGGAGTTGTGGCGACAGTGATACTTTTACTATAGAAGGCACTGTCGATGGTAATGCCACCATAAATCTGAGATTTATTTATTATACAAATGGCACTCTCGTCAAAGGTCTGACCGCCGCCCGTGACGGTAAGTTTGAATATAAAGGTGTCAGCACTACTCCAACAGTTGTTGAAATTCTCGACAATGACTACCGTCTGATGGGAAGAGTCTATGTAGCAAATGGTGACCGCATAGAGTGTCACCTTACCCGAAACGCTCCAAACGCAATCAACGTGACCGGAAACGAAATCAGTGAAAGATGGGCTGAGTTTTTAAATAAGAATGCAAATCTATTGGAATCATCCGACGCCAACCTGATTATTGAAAAATATATCACAGAGCATGCAGATGACATCGTATCTACGCTATTAATGATTACTTCTTATGACGCTTCCAATGATGCATACAGAGCCGATTCAATAATGTCTATTATTAATCCGGAAGTACGGCCGTCAGTCATGGTCGAGGGATTCAACGCTCTACTCCAGAGATTGGTAACTTCCACTGCTACAGAGCCGATGAGCCCAATATCCGGTATAAATATACGAGATTCATTAATTGAATTTAATCCTGCTGCTAAAAAAATATCCATTATAGTGCTTTCTGATGCAGAATCAGGACGTCGTGACTCCATTGTTCCTGCTCTCAAACGACTCCATCGTAAATCTCTGCGCTCAAAGTTGCAAATTGGTGACGTTTGCCTTGATCGCGATACCGCTACATGGCATCAGTCTGTACGACCTGACTCGGCCGGATGGTCTCAGATATGGGTCGCAGGAGCTTTAGCATCCCCCGGTATCGACCGCCTTGGGATCAGTCGCCTACCCTACTTTATTGTTACTGACTCCACCGGAAATCAAGTTTTGCGTACACCATCAATAAAAAGAGTTGAGTCCTTTGTAGACGGTCTCATCTCTGATAATAAATAAAAAAGCTATGCTGATAAAGACATACGGAGCCGCCGTACAAGGTATTGACGCAATTGTAATCACAATTGAAGTAGCCGTAAGTCGTGGTTTCGTCTACACGATAGTCGGGCTACCTGACACTGCTATCAAAGAGAGTAATGAACGTGTCCGCTCGGCCATGCGTGAATCAGGCTTCGAATTTCCTCGCCGCTCTGTTGTCGTGAACCTCGCTCCGGCTGACGTCAGAAAAGAGGGATCAGCCTATGACCTCCCGATAGCTATTGGCATACTTACCGCTTCTGAAGAAATTACCGCTCCGGGCATTGACCGCTATATGATGATGGGAGAACTGTCACTCGATGGTACGCTTTTACCTATCCGCGGCGTGCTGCCTATGGCAATTGAGGCCCGACGGGCAGGTTTTAAGGCCATGATAGTACCTAAGGCCAACGCAACCGAAGCCGCCGTGGTCAATGATGTTGATGTCTATGGAGCTGAAAATCTACGTGAAGTTATTGATTTTATCAGCGGTCGCACATTGATAGAACCTACCGTTGTCAATACCCGGGAAGAGTTTGCGACGGCTCGCCAGATCTTTGATTTCGATTTTTCAGAAGTCAAAGGTCAGGAGAATGTTAAACGCGCCTTTGAAGTCGCATGTGCCGGCGGTCATAATATACTTTTAGTCGGACCTCCCGGTTCGGGTAAATCAATGATGGCAAAACGACTGCCTTCAATTATGCCTCCGTTGACACTTCGCGAAGCACTCGAAACAACAAAAATCCATTCCGTTGCCGGCAAGCTGAACCGTGGTTCGAAGTTGATGTCTCACCGGCCTTTCCGCTCCCCTCACCACACTATCTCACCTGTAGCACTCGTAGGAGGCGGATCATCACCAAAACCCGGAGAAATTTCTCTTGCCCATAATGGTATTTTGTTTCTTGATGAGTTCCCTGAATTCACTCGTCCGGTACTTGAAGTGATGAGACAACCCCTCGAAGACCGTCATATATCAGTGTCGCGTGCACGCTATACTATAGATTATCCGGCCTCGTTTATGCTCGTGGCATCGATGAATCCTTGCCCGTGCGGTTACTATAACCACCCCACAAAACCGTGTACCTGTATGCCCGGACAGGTAAGTAAATACCTCAACAGAATTTCAGGTCCCCTACTCGACCGCATAGACATACAGGTCGAAATTCTCCCGGTACCGTTTCAGAGACTTTCATCTGACGAAGCAGCAGAGACAAGCGATACAATTCGTGAACGTGTTATCAAAGCACGAGCCATACAGGAAGAACGTTTTGCCTCCGAACATGAAGTCAACTGCAATGCACAGATGAATTCCCGACTGATAAAACAGTGGTGTAAACTCGATGACGAAACGATGAAGATTCTCGAAACGGCCATGACCAAGTTCGACATGAGTGCGCGTGCCTACGACCGAATACTTAAAGTAGCCCGGACTATTGCCGATCTTGACGGATCTACCGACATCCGTCCGACTCACATGCGCGAAGCGGTGTCCTACCGAAACCTTGACCGTGGTAACTGGGGTGCAACCAAAGACCTGCCATTTCACGGATAACGACATACGACTATTCTAAAAATTTTTAAGTGTGATTATATGCAAAAGATTACAAACTTAATCATATTCCTGTTGTTGGCTACTTGTAAAATAACAGCAAGTCCTAGAGATACAATTTATTACGAGAATAATAAGAAATTATTATATGACACGATACCATACATGATTAGAGATCAAGCCTTCCTTTGTGCGTTTAATGAACTTCAGATGATGTTTACTGGTATTAAGACATACTCTCTGAAAAGAGCTGAGTTTATTGTTGAATGGGCATATTCCGGAGGAAAAATGGAGTACTCAAAATTTTGCCATGATATAGATAGTGTAACTAATATTCTAAAGAATTTTATCAAAGTAAATAATATTCAGCAATTTATCACTGCTCCAAACTTCGCTCTATTTGAATACTTTACTAAACCAAGTCCTATGAATGAGAACAAAGCTTTCGTTTATGACTTTGACGATTTTACTGGTGAAAAAGATTTTAGAAAGCAGTTCGTCACCAAAGTAATGGAAACTCATACAGGTCAATGCACATCATTACCATTATATTATAAAATATTATGCGATGAACTTGGTGGTCAATCATTTCTTGCTTTTGCTCCACGACACATGTATATTAAACATATCGGAGAAGATGGTAAATGGGTGAATATAGAACTCACCAACGGTCACTTCGTCCGTGACGAATGGATGATACAAACAAGTCAAATCAGCACAGAAGCAATACGCAACGGAGTATTTTTGACAGCCCTTTCTGAAAAAGAAAATATTGCATTTATGATAACACAATTGGGGAAAGCCTACCATCAGAAATATAATTCATGGGATTACTTTCCACTGCAATGCGCAGAAGAGGTACTAAAATTATTACCAAACTTTTGTGATGCTCTTATATTAAAACTTTGTGTTCATCAGCAACTAGGTCGTAATTATCTATACAAATATGGACAGATACGTTCAAATTACGCAGACTATAATTATGGAGAGTTTAAGCGAATGATAAACACGCTTGATAGTCTTGGATATTCTCAGCAGACAGACGACGAATACAAAAATAGCGTTGAAAAAGCATTAAATGATATTAAAAAATAAAATTAAAAAATGGATTTAATAGTTTCAATAAGAGATATTAGGATTATTTTACAGATAATCTTTTTAATAAGCATAGGAATAAACACATCAGCCCAAAGTCCTTATGCTGTTTTCGGAGATAATTCAGAAATGCTTGAGGCAAAGAGTCTACCTACTTCACTCATTTATAGTATAGAAGTTAGAAAAACTAATGGAAACTCACTTTATGCATACTTTGATCTAAATAAAGGTATTGTAACATTATTCGATACTGAAGATAACATCTTTATGCATGATAGCATAAGCATTAGTGAAAAGGCAATGTTTACCACAGTCGATCCTCACGCAGGAAACTACTATAACTTAAATACGTATACCTATTGTGGTGGAAATCCTATTAATGCGATAGATATAGATGGCAAAGATTGGTATCAAAATAACCAAACATCATATTATACTTGGTTTGATGGAGATGAAGAAAGAGAAGGATTTACTTATATTGGTGGCAAAGGTTGTGTACTTGGCGAAGAATTTGAAAATATTCTGAATAATGTACTCTGCGGCAAGGATGGCTTAGGGCTAGAAAGTTTATATAGTAATGGTTTTACATTTGATATTGCTCCAATTGATAAAGGCGGATTAATAGGTTCGAAAGAACGCGGATGGGATTTCTTTGACGAATTTGTTGATGGATCTGGTCCAGAGTTTACGGTTCTATTAGAGAATCACCCATATACACAAGCGATAATGAATGATGACTTCGCGGTAAATAGCCAAAATATCGTTAGATCTAGAGGTAAAAATGGTCAGTATACAAATGTTGGAAGATCTGCATTTTTCCCTTGGCAGGCAAGTCTATTAAGTCCTATGCAATTCATTGGAACATATAGATATGATGGATATAGTAGTAATGACGGCAAATCTATATATAACATAGCAACAGACTCGAAAAGTGTCACTTCACTTGGTTATCATATACCATTCCTCAGTAATCATAGGAGAAGTAAGCAAAACTCATTTGGAAATACCTATCAATTTTATTTATGGAAATCAACAAGATGAAATACATATATATAATCTTGGTGTGTATCGCCTCACTGTTAATTCTGAATGACTATTTCTGCTATAGCAGGAGAATTGGTAATACTCGTTTCTATCTTGTAGAAACAATGGCCAATTCAAAAGATGGTAAACCATTAGCAGGACTATTTTATAAGCCTACTGCTGTTTCAAGCTATAACGGTGAGAATACACCGGGATTTCCAAAAACGATCTTATGGAATGAGCATTATATTATATCTAAGAACTTTGATGGAAACAATGATGAGATTGTCGAGTATATAATTATTAATATGGATAGTATTAAACCTGAATTTGGTGAGATGAAAAAAGTAAACAGATTTCATGATGAGAATACATATTACAATTATTTGAGACAAATTAATTTATCCGAAGCTGACATGAGTCATACAGACAATCATATAGTATGGTGGCAATCGTTATATTGGTAATTTGACCGTGGTAACTGGGGTGCAACTAAAGATATTCCATTCTAAACACAAAGTATTGATGCATGAAATCCATTGATATCAGAGATCTGAAAAATAGCCTGAAGGGGTATTTTGACATAACCGATTATCTTATTCCTCAGGCTGAAGCCGAGCAAGCTATCCGCGAAGGTGTGTCTTTCAGAGGAATCAACATACTTATTCTTATCGTCGCTATTTTTATTGCTTCGTTAGGACTCAATACCAACTCTACGGCAGTGATTATCGGCGCGATGTTGATTTCTCCGCTTATGGGACCTATTATCGGCATAGGTTTAGCAGTAGGCATTCATGACTTTGACCTGATGAAGCGTGCGTTTCGCAATCTTATGATGGCAACATTATTCAGCGTAGCGACTTCGTGTATCTACTTTTTAATATCGCCTGTAAACGAGGCACACAGCGAGCTTCTCGCTCGTACATCACCGACTATTTACGACGTTTTTATCGGCTTTTTTGGTGGTGCAGCCGGAATACTTGCTATCGGTAGTCGTGTTAAAGGAAATGTAATCCCCGGCGTAGCAATCGCTACCGCTCTTATGCCACCGCTATGCACAGTCGGCTACGGTCTGGCCACTTTTCAGATGCACTATTTCTTCGGTGCTCTATTTCTATTTTTCATTAACTCAGTCTTTATCGCATGTGCAACCACAGTAGGAGTAAAACTGATGAACTATCATATAAAGGACTTTTCTAACCCTCAGAGAGCCCGTAAGGTTCGCAATATTGTGTATTCAATAGCTATCCTTACTATGATACCCTCTTGCTATCTTACTTACCGCATGTATCAGCAATCAACCTTCATCAGTAACTGCAATAACTTTGTCGACCAACAATTCAACTTCGAAGGTACACAAGTGCTTCATTCGAGTGCGGTGATGGAAGGCAAACATAAGACCCTGACAGTAAGCCTAGTCGGCAAAATATTGCCCACAGATTCACTTACGCTCGCCCTGACCGACCGTTTACCTGAATACAATCTCGGAGGCACTACCTTACGCATAATTCAAGGTGATAATGCAGATGGAAATTTTGATGCCACTCAAGCGACCTCGACTATGCTTCGCGATATGTATCAGGTTACTCAGAATACCATTAATTCACAACGGGAAACTATAGACTCTCTACGCGCTGTCAACGCCGTGGCTGTGGCTAATGACACTATCGCAGCCCGGATTTCTCCGGAAATTAAAGTTCTGTTTCCTGAAATCAAAGATATTGCTATCACGCGTGCTATATCAAGCAGTATTGATTCGATGCGTCTCGACACTATCAATGTCGTATTGGTTAGTTATAATAGACCAATGGGAGTCGCCCAATCCCAAAAATTTAAAGAGTATCTTGAAGCCCGTCTCGACAAAAAAGATATTATAATAGTATCGACAAAATAACAACGTCATCAGCGAGCATTGCGCGGATGATATGTCAGAATCTCCTCTCGAAGATGTGATTTGTCGAGATGCAGATACAACTCGGTAGTGGCGATTGATTCGTGGCCAAGCATCTGCTGTATGGCTCGAAGATTTGCTCCGCCCTCCAGCAAATGTGTAGCAAATGAATGACGCAGCGTATGTGGTGAGATAGTTTTTCTGACGCCGGCTGCCTCCGCTAAATCACGGACAATATAGAAAACCATAACACGTGTAAGGCGTTTGCCACGACGTCCGAGAAATAATATACCCTCCTCTCCCCTCTTTACCGGGATTTCCGCACGGTTTCTGAGCCACAAACGTATCTCATCCATTGAACTCTCAGACATCGGGACAAGGCGCTGCTTGTCACCTTTACCTATGACTATCATGAAACCTTCATCGAAATTAATATTGTCAATGCGTAAATTACATAATTCACTCACACGCAATCCACAGCCATAAAGAGTCTCGATAATCGCACGGTTACGCTGACCCTCATGCTTGGTCATGTCAACGCATCCTACCATATCATTGATTTCTTCGACAGTCAGCACTTCCGGTAATTTACGTCCGAGACGAGGGCTTTCCAATAGAAGCGTAGGATTATTTTCAATCAATCCCTCAGTCATCATATATTTATATAGAGACTTTATTCCCGACAATATGCGTGCCTGCGATCGAGGAGCTATGCCAAGCTGATGCAGGTCTATGATGAAACCTTGCAGACAGTCGAGTGTAGCGGTGTAAAGTGACTGGCCGATATTATCCAGCCAATCCACAAGGCGGTCAGCATCGGCGAGGTAATTGATACGGGTATTCTCCGATAATCCGCGCTCAAGCGTCAAAAATGCTTGATAATGCGCTCTGAGTGTCCGGTATTCAGGTAGATAGACGGTTGTCATGAAAAGAATTAATTAGATAGTACCTTCCTCGACAGCACAGGCCACTCTCTCCAATATGGCGTCCTCTCTATCCTTGCCGGGTTGAAATTCCGATTTTAGGCTGACACCGAACAATTTACCGAAACCCTGCCAGAAAGTCGCTCTAAACGATCCGAGAAAGGCCTTGACTATGTCGTAGCTCGTCTGATGAGTCTCGCGCTGCACGAGCTTGATCAACACTCTTGCCTGACGTTTGGAAAATCTTTTCAGCACCGGTTTATATTGCTCGAATAATGATTTCTCCATTTCTTTCAGATATTGTTCCCGCTCTTTCTGGGTGGGAAAAGTCTCGATATATTCATAGGTCTCAATGAGTGTCTCCGCAATCAATTTTGCATAAGGAAGGGTCAGCTTAACATCGCGGACTGTGCGCCAATAGAAATCCTCCTCTTTCTTATTTTTAAAATTCCACTTCTTAAATACAGTTATACCACGCAAGTTGATGACCGGAACTGTATCGCCTTCCTCATCAACTTTCCAAGAGTAAGACCTGATATAGTTTCGGCCGAGAGGTGCGGGCTCAGCCACGTCGTCAGGCATAGCCGACAACGAAAAAGCAGCTCCCCAAAAAAGCATGGATATTATGCCTGTAGTGAAATTCTTCATAAATAATATAACGCTCTAAACCAACTTATATTTCGCTCTCACAGGCTTTTTTTCTTATCATTCTTTTATTATATTTGCAGTGTGAACCGAAGATTTCATACCGCCGTCATCTCCCTCATCCTGCTCATGACCGCTTGTGTCGGTGACAATCGGGTGAATGAAACACTGCAAACGGCTGACCGGCTGATATTTGTAGCGCCGGACTCCGCTGTCATCATGCTTGACAGCCTTGACCTCGACCACGCCTCGCGAGCACAACGCGCCCGTCACGCCCTCTTGCTCACCAAGGCGCGAGAGAAAGCCAACATCACCGTCACCGACGACTCGCTCATAGCCATCGCCGCCGACTATTACCGCGGCCACGGCGACAGCCTCGAAGTACAGAGCCTTTTCTATCACGGAGTTATCCTCGGCTATCGCGATGACTACCCCCGCGCGCTGCTGTCACTAATTCAGGCTGCCGACCTCGCCGACGCCATCGGCGATGACTTCTACCGCGCCATGGCCTGCCGCGAGCAGGTCGGCGTCTACACCAAGCTCTACGAGTTTGACCGCGCCGCTCGCCTCGGCGAGGAAGCAGTCAGAGCCTTTAATCGCGCCGGCCGCCCCCTCCATGCCGCTTGGGAGCGAGTCTTTATCCCTCAGTCGTTGCTCTATTCGGGCAATATTAATGCCGCCTGCGACTCCATCGCCGTCCTTGCCACCGATAGCCTTATCCAGTCTGACCCACATCTGCGCCAGGAGTTCCTCCATATCGCTACCAACGTTTACTTTGAGAAGCACGATTTCGAGCAGTCAGAGTCCTACTTTGACGCCTATATAGATGAAGGTGATGCCCCGTCGTCAAAAATGCTATCTCAGATGGCCGAACTCGTTCTTGCAAAAGGCGATATCACTAAAGCTAAACATTATTACGATCTCGCCATAGCCGCTCATCTGTCCGCTTCTGACAGCCTTGCCGCCCTCGCCGTCCTCTCTCAGATTTATGAGGCAGAGGGCGATTTTAAGAATGCTCACCTCTTAAATGTAGCAGCCCAAAACGCTGCTACTAACTCAACCAATGCCCTTATCACCCATCCCTACACCGCCCTGCTCAACGACTATTTTCACTCGGAGGTCAGCCGCCAGTCGCTATTGCTCGACGAGGCTTCGCTTCGGACAATAATCTGGTTTTTAATCGCAGTTATCCTGACGGCTGCTATCATTGCATTAATCCTCACTCATCGCCGTGCACTCCGTCGCCGCGACGTAGAGCGTAACTCCTTAATCAATGACCTCGGACGTCTCGAGTCGCAAATCAGCCTGCTTAATCAGCAACTTATCAATCAGTCGGCTGGCAAAAAATCTGCTGCCATCACCCTGCTTAATGCCATCTGCGAGGCGCGTAACTCTATGCTTTCAGGTGACGAAGGGCAACGAAGATTTGTCAATAGCATATCCTCCACCATCGCCTCACTCTCATCTGACGAGATTTTAGCCGATATTGAGGATTTTGTAAATGCCAATAGCCGCAATCTTATGGCGAAATTCCGTGAGCAGCTCCCCGGTCTGACTGACAAGCAGTATAGGATTGCCCTGCTGACATTCTTCGGACTCTCGCCATCGTCGATTTCAGCCATAATGCAATACTCATCGTCAAGCGCAGTACGCAACATACGCGCTCGCATCCGAAAAGCCATCCAAGAGCATCCCTCACCCGACAGCGGCCTGTTTTTGTCTTATTTTTCAACCCAAATTTGATCGCGTGACGTAATTTGTTTTATGCACTTTTATAAAGCGTTGATTTCTTGGTGGCTACAAAGCGCTTAAAACACTCGCGTGACGCACAAATTTTTGGCAACAACTGCCCTCACATCGTAACTTTGCGATCATAATACCAACTTAAAATCGATTATTTTATGACCGCAATTTTAACCAAACGCATTTTCTTCGCTCTACTGCTTGCGATATTCAGCGTAGGATTTTCATTTGCCTCCGATCACGAGCCAAAGGAAAAACCTATAATATTGGAGCCGGTCGTTGGTACAACTGCGCCAACAAAACCTAAAGCGCCCTCATTACTTAAGATTTCGGCATACACTGATGGCAATGCAGTTGTCATTACATCTATTGTCGACAATATGGCTCACGTTCTGATTTGCGATGCTTCAGGTCAGACCTATAATAATAGCG
>CAMWNL010000020.1 GCA_947175585.1 uncultured Bacteroidales bacterium
AGACAACGGAGTACAGCGCACTGTGCTGCCGCTCGACGATTATGGAGCAGGCCGATGTAGTTGTTGTCATCGGTGCACGTATAAACTGGATGCTTGAATTCGGCCGCGGCAAATGGAATCCGGCAATGAAATTCATCCAGCTCGAAGTAGAACCTCAGGAAATCGACCGCAACGTAGCGATCGCCGCTCCGGTAGTCGGCGACATGGGCGAATCACTCGACATGATCCTTGCGGCCCTCAAGGGCAAGACCATGCAGGCCGATCCTCAGTGGCTCGCATCGCTTCAGGCAGAGAGCAAGGTGAAGAATGCCAAGTTCCAGACCCGTCTCGCCGACGCTGCAAAGGTGACACCGATGAATCACTGGAGCGCACTTTCAGTAGTGAAACCCGTGCTTGAATCAAATCCCGACGTTATCCTCATCAACGAAGGCGCCAACACGCTTGACGATACACGTGACTCGGTCGATATGTTCCTGCCCCGTCACCGTGTAGACTGCGCGACATGGTCAATCATGGGTATGGGCATGGGCTCGGCAATCGGTGCCGCAGTAGCCACAGGTAAGAAAGTCGTAGCCGTCGAAGGTGACTCGGCATTCGGCTTCTCTGGCATGGACTTCGCGACAATCTGCCGATACAAACTGCCTGTCACTGTAGTGGTATTCAATAACGGCGGTATCTACAACGGTATCGGTGTGAATCCTTCAGGCGGCGATGCTCCCGCGCCTACGACACTCGACATCAACGCCCAGTATAATAAAATCGGTGAAGCATTCGGAGCCGACAACTATCGCGTCGACAACACCGCCGACCTCAAAGCCGCGCTTGAAGCAGCCATCGCATCGGGCAAACCTTGTCTGATCGACGTGCAGCTCGCAGCCGACGCCGGCAAGGAGAGCGGTCACATCGGATATCTTAACCCGACACCGCTTATCGATTACACAGTGTAATCAACGAGAAGAATCAACCTTTGCATCAAGAATTCTTAAAATAACAAGTCATGAATCTAACTCACGTAATATTATATGCCATCGTCCCGATTATCGTGGTGATGCTTGCCGGATACATTTCCGGCAAGAAGGGTGTCTTCTCAGGAGATGACGCGAAGAAGTTTAACAAAGTCGTGCTTGACTTCGCATTGCCGGCCGCTTTGTTTGTGTCAATCGTCCAGGCTTCACGCGAGGATCTGGTGAAAGACATCCGCCTGACCCTTGTGTCAGCGATAGGCATCATGGCCTGCTTCATGTTGGTCTACTTCGTGTTCAGAATGTTTAAGAAGAACACCGGCGCCGACGCCGCAATCAGCGCCCTGATCAGCGGTTCGCCGACTATCGGCTTCCTCGGGTTTGCAGTGCTCGAACCTATCTTCGGCACATCTCCCTCCGTGGCCCTCGTCGTAGCTATCGTCGGAATCGTCGTCAACGCAATCGGCATACCTGTCGGCCTGTCGCTGATGAACGCATCGCTCGAAAAACAGAATCCAGGATCGACCAAAAAGGAAAGCGCATGGAAACCTGTGCTTCACGCGCTTGCGCAACCTGTGGCGTGGGCTCCTATCCTCGCCGTTATCTGGGTTGTCGCCGGTATACCCTGGCCTAAAGAACTCAGTCCGTCGTTTGACCTTATAGCAAAGGCCAACGCCTCAATGGCCGTATTCTCAGCCGGTATCACACTCTCGGCAATCAAATTCACAATCAACTGGCAGGTAATCCTCGGCTCTATCATGAAGATGATCCTTATGCCTGCAGTGGTGCTGATACTCGGTCTGCTCTTCCACATGGATCCGCTCAATCTGAAGATGCTTGTCGTAGCAGCTGCCCTTCCACCGGCATTCTCGGGCATCATCATCGCCGACGAATATGACACTTATGTGGCCACCGGCACATCGTCGCTGACTCTATCGGTGATATTATTCATAGGATTCTGTCCTCTCTGGATATGGCTTACTAACATGGCAATCAATATGTTCTAAAATTACAGATTGATTTCATCAATATTTTTTCAATGCCCGGTCAAACAATTTTGCTTGGCCGGGCATTATATATATCAGTATGAAAACATTTGTCACATTTGTTGCGGCCATGACTGTAGCTCTTGGCTCACACGCATCCAATAATATTGATCTTAACACACTGGCCTCTCATCTGGCCGGGATGAAGGACTATGCATCGTCGGCAACGTTTGAGGTGTTGCTGCCGACATCGGAATTTCCGGTTGTCTATCAGATAAAACTGGCATCAACAGCCAACGAAGGCGACAGTCTGGCGGCGGCCGAGTATCTCATTGACTGGAAGCTCGAAAAAGACGGCAATCACTCGGAGGGTTTCTCGGCTTATTTCCCGGGGCACCATTACCGATACAGAGACCAGCGACTGCAAGAATATCATTATAACACGCCCAACGACGCGCCGACTTTCGCGCCCGGAGGTGATGTAAGCCACGGCGTGCAGAATCAGGCACAGTTCTGTGACCTGCTGCCTCAGTATCTCGGGCAGACATTTGCATCGATGATGACTGATTCGACATATAAATACACTGTGCATGCAGACACAATCATTTCGCGGCAGAAAGTGATAGCAATAGACGGTGTGAGAAGTTTCGGCGGCATCGAGGCGCTGGAATACCTATATATATTAGACCGCGACATGCTTCCGCTCAAAACAGAGTTTGTCAGCAATCCCGGTCAGATAGGTGAACAGCTGATCACCGCGACATACGATTACAGCAATGAGTCGACGATATGCACAGTCAACTCGGAGGAAGAGCTGATTGAACTCTACCCGGAGGTATTTGAAAGATTCCGAGAAAGCTCATTCAGACTGGAGAATCTGCCGGGCAGAAGATTGCCGGCGTTCACTGCTCCGACTACGACCGGCGAACGATATGCCCACGCCAAAGATTCGAAATTTGCAGCTCCGACGGTCATCGCTATCCTTGACGCAGGGGTCGGGTCGACAGGGGCAACCGTGAGGCTGCTGCGCGAGGCCATCGACAATATGCCGATGCAGGTAGATCTGATACTGGCGTTCGTGTCAAACAATGTTGACCGAATAGAGCAACTGACAGGAGAAATCAGAGCCGGCGAACATCTGCTGATGAGCGCGCGCGGTCTCGCCCGTGACTGCGGAGTGACGGACACACCCGTGATATTAATATGTGACAAAAACACAGAAGTGAAAGATTTACACATCGGATTCAACAATGATATAGCCGATTTTGTTATAGAGAAGACAGCATTAATAGCCAAGTAAGTAAATTAACATAGATATGGAAACAATATTTTTCAACGGAACAGCCATAAAAACTTATGGCACCGTTCCGACAGCCGGAGAGAAAGCTCCCGACTTCAAACTCGTAGACAAAAATCTCAAAGAATTAAGTTTTAAGGATTTCGAAGGCAAACGAATCGTGCTTAACGTGTTCCCGAGTCTCGACACAGCCGTGTGTGCCGCATCTGTGCGTCGCTTTAATCAGGAAGCAGCCAAGTTTAAGAACACCGTCGTGCTTTGTGTCTCAATGGACCTGCCGTTTGCCATGAGCCGCTTCTGCACAGCCGAAGGCATCGAAGGTGTGACACCGGCGTCGGCTTTCCGCTCTCCGGAGTTCGGAAAAGAATATGGCTTGACTATGGTCGACGGTCCGCTTGCCGGCTTGCTGGCTCGCGCGGTAATCATTATTGATGAAAACCGCAACGTGATCTATTCAGATCTTGTAGAAGAAATCACCAACGAGCCTAACTATGACGGAGCGTTCTATGTGCTGACAAACGATTAACAGCACCTCACCTTATAACCAAAAGCGAATTACAGAGGAAGTCACACTCATCGGTTGAGTGTGGCTTCTTTGTTTTAAGACCCCGTTTACATAAACTTTATTATGGGTTCACGGGTTAATTTCATGACACAACTATTTTATAAATACATTGAATTATGAAACGATTCGCGCTTCCTTTGTTTGCCCTTTTAGCCGTTGCTTCAGCCGCCGCCGAGGTGACACTGCCTGGCGGGACACTGAGATATGACGTAGCCTATCACTGTGGATTTATAAAAATCTCTGCAGGCGAGGCTGATATAGATCTGAACCTGGACAATGACCAGTTCACAGCGACACTTAACGGTCAGACCGAACCTATCGGCGGCCGAATATACGCGATAAGCGACACGCTGCGCGCGTCGATGCAGCCGGCCGACAAGGGACTGAGCAAGGAAATCGTGTCATACGAAAACGGATGGTACACCAAACCTAAAGTCGAGAATCTTGACGGGTCGGCCATATCATTTTCAAATCCAAGAGACTATAAAAACATCTACGGCGACGGAGATCTGAGCGCGAGCAGCGAGACGATGGAGGCAGTCACTATTACGGCAGACATGCTCGCAATGTTCTATTACTTCCAACAGATGGATTTTTCGACCATAAGGCCCGGTGATGACATCAGTCTGGCGGTGACTCTGCCTGACGGCGATATACAGCAGGTCAATATAGTCTATGAAGGCACAGACTGCTATAAGGAACGACGGACATATAAACTAAGTCTCAATTACAGCTATCACGGTGAAATGTCAAATTACCCGGTCACTGTTCAGGTAGACACCGAATCCAGACTACCTCTGCTGTTTTCGGCAGATATTAAAATAGGGCATGTGGAGATGGCTCTTAAGTGATAATTTTCACAACAGAATAAGTTTCGATAACATCAAGACTCTCATAAAAAAAATGTGGGTGAAATCCATTTCAATAATGAATTTCACCCACAGTAGTTTTAAGAATTCAGACAGGTTTCGCCCTGTTTATCTTACATAAATCATGACGGCCTTTTTGCCCTGACGCTTAACGTAGATTCCTGACTTCAAATTATTGCCGTCTACTTTCACGCCCTGAATATTATAATATTCTGCGGAAGCGTTATCTACAATTATGTCTGCGATGCCGGTGGTGATTTTCGGGTCGGTGGTGAATGAAACATTGATAGGAATACCGCTCCAAGTCACACTAATTGTCATATCGACATTGTTGTCGTCGGAAATAGTGCCGGCAAGATCAACATCAGCAACAATTGCTCCGCCCATGAGGCTCATGCCTTTTTGTGAACCTGTGTATGTTGTAACTCCGTCGACAGTAGATTTGGCAACACCTTTGAGTTCGATATCACCAAGCGGCATTTCCGAACCATCCATGGTGAGGGTCAGATCAGGAAGGAGGAAATCGCATGTAGTGTCTGAAGTAGGAGTAATCTGAATTGCTGAGGGGGTATTATCGGCAATCTGTGCGCCCATCATTTCGATATTCAGATATCCAGGATATTCTACAGCTGAATCTTCAGCATATAGCAGACGAACATTATCGACTACAATAGAATTTCCTTCTCCAACCGCTTCGGCACCACCAAAATAGTCACCGGCGGCAATAATGATATTAATCATCTCGGGAGTTGCGTCAGACTTATAGTCGAATGTGGCTGTGAATTTAGTCCATTCATCAGCATTTTCGGTAATTTCAGCGTTGATTACTGCGATAAGTTCAGCGTCGTCGGTTTTACTTACCTCGCCTCCCTGACAGCCGGTCATGTCCATACCAAGCACACATCTATCGCGATCAATCATATCGACTTTTACAGGATCACCTGCCATATACACGATTGCCGGTACGTCTTTCTGTGTCCAGTGACCTTTCCAAAGATAGGCTACGACAGTTGTAGTCTCGTCGGGTTTACTTTCGCCACGAGTACGTTTATACATGAATTCGATACCTGTAGGACGCTCTGTGAACTGCTGACCGCCGAACGAACCACCATCACTATTTTTAATGGTAATACCTGTCCAGCTGAATTCAGGATTTGCAGTAGACCATGAAGTTCCGAGAGTCATATAACCGGGAACAATCTGTGCTGCCAAGAATGGATTGGGAGTGTTGACAAGCTTTACGGCGCTATTTGATTCGTATCCTTCAACATTTTCACCGACGATAGTGGCACCAAGTCCTGTTGCCTCTCCTTCGTAGTATGAAACCATGCCGCTGACATTAGATATAACCCAACCTGTCGGCTGATTTCCGACAACAAACTCGCTCGGCTGGCCTTCGTATCCCTCACTCTGATAGAATGTCCAAGGAATACAATTTACCCATTCGCCTTCGAAGTCAGAGTTTGGAATCTGGGTCTGAGCCTGAAGTTGAGGTGCCATCCCACCAATCAGAAGTGAGGCAAGAGAGAAAGAGTAAAGTAATTTCATAAGATGAATGTAATTAATGATTTTATGTCTGTTATTTATTAGCTGAGAACGTAAGTTTTGGATTCAATTGAATAGACCATATTTTTTTGCAAAATAAATAAAAAAATTGGATTTACTAAATTACAGCATCCTAAAAAGACCAATTTTGCAGCCATATTATCCAATAATCTATCCCAAACACCCAACTACACCCATGTGAATGTAAAAATAATGTAAATAAACACAAAAAACAAATTATAAAATTCGGGTTACTGACAAAAATATATTAAATTTGTCATTTAAATCAGGGAGATTATACATCTTATTATAGAAGTGCTTTTTCCATCTCTATACATTAAACATAAAACAATCGCATCAATATGAAAATAAGCCACTGGATACTCGCACTGAGCATTATGATAAGCGCAGTGTCATGTATACAAAAGGAGGCGCCTAACGCCGAGTGTGATATCCTTACTGTGACTCTCCCGGATGACGACTTAAACCGGAGCCCAATCATTGAGAACGACCGAGTCACTATGATTGTAAAAAATCATGTAAACATTTCGGAACTTGCACCGGAATTCCAGTTGACTCCCGGTGCAACCATCGCACCTCCCAGTGGGACAATGAGGGATTTCACATATCCGCAGACATACGTGGTCACATCAGAAGACGGGGAATGGAACAAAACATACACCGTCTCAGTACAACGTAACAATATCATAAATCTGAAATACTCTTTTGAGGACGTCAAAACGGTGCAAACTTTGCAGGGCGGTTCCTATGATGAGTTCCTGAGTGTAACCGAAGATGAGCAAACTCACAGACGTGACACTATGTTCTGGGCAAGCGGCAATCCGGGGTTTGCTCTCACAAACGGCAAAAACGGACCATCCACTTATCCGACTTTCCAGACTTCAGACGGCAAGGTAGGCAATTGCGTGGAACTAATAACCCGTTCAACGGGCCCCTGGGGATTAATGGTCAGCAAACCTATTGCGGCAGGAAACCTCTTCATAGGCAAATTTGATATGAACAATGCAGTTGCAAAGCCGCTTCAAGCCACTCGTTTCGGTACCCCCTTCACGAGCGTACCGCGCTATTTCAGCGGCTACTACCGATACACTCCTGGCGAAACATATCAGAATTGGAATGAATCTGCAAAAAAACTCGAGACAGTGCCGGGAAAATTGGATGAGTGCAATATCTATTCGGTTTTCTTTGAATCGACCGATGATATGGAATATCTCGACGGCTCAAACGTGCTTAGCCCGGATAACCCTAATATAATTGCCGTTGCAAGGCTAAGCGACAGTCAGCGTCAGGCCACTCCTGACTGGACACACTTCCAACTGCCGTTTGTCTTCCGTCCAGGCAAGGAGATTGATCCAGACAAACTTGCCAACGGTCATTATAGTCTAACCATCGTCATGAGTTCGAGTGCCGACGGCGATTTCTTCTCCGGTGCAGTAGGCAGTATGCTTTTGGTTGATGAAATTGAAATAACATGTCAATAACAACTGGTTGGGAAACAATGAAAAGGTATATATTTATTTTTGCAACTTTATTTAGCGCACTCCTGATGGCGGCACAGACCGACCGTCCGTCAAGTATCGACAAATCAATAGCACTCGGACTGGAATATGAAGTAAATGCCGGTATTAATTTAGGCGGAGCTTCACCACTTCCTCTTCCGGTTGAGATACGCGAAATCAACAGCTACATGCCACTCCTAAATATGCAGATTGGCGCCAATGTCATAAAGTGGCTTGACCGTGAGCACAAGTGGGGAATAAAGGCCGGTCTACGACTGGAGGTGAAAGGCATGGAAACCAAAGCCACGGTAAAAAACTATGGAATGGAAATCATTCAAAATGATAAGAAGCTCAGCGGCAAGTGGACAGGCCATGTTCAGACACGCTATTCCTCCCAGCAGCTTGCCTTTCCGGTAGTCGGCTTATACAGAATCAATAAACGTTGGGACATAAATTTCGGCGCATATGTAGCCTACGCGTTTAAAAATAGCTTTGACGGATATGTTTATGACGGATATCTTCGCGAGGGAAATCCGACCGGAAATAAAGTCACATTTGAGGATGACGCTCAGGCAACCTATGATTTCGGTGACAATCTGCGCCGCTTCCAATGGGGTCTACAATGTGGAGGAGCGTGGAAAGCTCTAAATCGTCTTTCTGTTAATGCCAACATCACCTGGGGTCTTAACGACATATTTGAAAGTTCGTTCAAAACCGTGTCGTTCAACATGTATCCGATCTATCTTAATATTGGATTCGGTTATATTTTCTAATCCCATAGCTTTGACTTATGGCGTCGCAGACGGCATAAGTTCACAATCTAACGGTCAAATCTAAATGTGTGCGTGCAGGCAGTCACGCACACATGTTTTATAAACTTGCCACTTAAAAATCATTTAATGCAATATTTTTTTGTTGAAATCGGCAATTTTATGTAATTTTGCAGCAAAACAAAGCAGCGACGCGACATAATGCCACATAACCGCTGCAAATCATACAAATTAAAAGCCAATTCCAGCAAAAATGGACGTAAAAGGATTTATCGAAGATTTAAAGACCCGTTTCCCCAACGAGCCTGAGTACCTACAAGCAGTAGAAGAAGTAGTAACCTCTATCGCTGATGTTTATGACAAAGTGCCGACATTTGAGCGCTACAACCTTCTGGAACGTCTCTGCATCCCCGACCGAATATATACATTCCGTGTATCGTGGGCCGACGACCACGGCAAGGTAAGAAACAACGTCGGTTATCGCGTGCAACACAATAACGCCATCGGACCGTACAAAGGCGGCATCCGATTCCACTCGTCAGTCAATCTGTCAATCCTCAAATTCCTTGCATTCGAACAGACATTCAAAAATTCACTCACCACGCTGGCCATGGGCGGAGCAAAGGGTGGCAGCGACTTCTCGCCTCGCGGTAAGAGCGACATGGAAGTGATGCGATTCTGCCAAGCGTTCGTCACAGAACTCTACCGCCACATCGGCCCCGACACTGACGTGCCTGCAGGCGATATCGGCGTAGGTGCACGCGAAGTCGGCTATATGTACGGCTGGTACAAAAAGATGACACGCGAGTTTACAGGCACATTTACCGGCAAGGGTCTTGATTTCGGTGGCTCACTCATGCGTCCCGAGGCTACAGGCTATGGCAACGTCTACTTCCTCCTCAACATGCTCGCAACACGAGGCATAGACATTAAAGATAAGAGAGTGGCGATTTCAGGCTCAGGCAACGTAGCCCTCTACACTGCCGAAAAACTGCTTGCGCTAGGAGCAAAAGTAGTGTCATTCAGCGACAGCGACGGATCAATTGTAGTCGAAGACGGCATAACAAAAGAAGAGTTTGAAGAAATCTTCGATCTCAAGACCCTCTACAGAGGCCGTATCAGCGAATTTGCAGCCAAGCATCCCGACAGAGCTAAATATTATGCTCACGAACGCCCGTGGAAACACGTACAATGTGACATCGCAATGCCATCTGCTACGCAGAACGAGCTTGACGGCGATGACGCACGCGTGCTCGTAGAAAACGGCTGCATCGCAGTCAGCGAAGGCGCAAACATGCCATCTACACCTGAAGCCATCAAAGTATTCCAGGATGCTAAAATTTTATATGCACCGGGTAAAGCAGCCAATGCAGGCGGTGTATCTGTATCAGGGCTGGAAATGGCTCAGAATTCACAGAAACAAAGCTGGACAGCCGAAGAAGTGGACAACAAGCTTAAAAACATCATGGCCGACATCCACAGCCAATGCGTCGAACACGGCACACAGCCCGACGGCTACATCAACTATGTGAAGGGCGCCAACACTGCAGCCTTCCTCAAAGTTGCAAGAGCTATGCTGATGCAGGGCATCGTCTGAAAAGAGCAGCAAAAATCATTAAATTGGAGCCGGCACAAAAAATGTCGGCTCTTTTTATTATAGCCTACACGACTACTATTCAGCGATATATAAATTTGACTGAAAATTTTTATGCAATTTAGTGTCAAAAAATTTTGGTAGAATAAAAACTTTGCGTAACTTTGCAACCGCAAACGGGAAACAAACAAACCCGAAAGCAAATAGAAAATTGAAAACGATGCCTCTTTAGCTCAGTTGGCCAGAGCACGTGATTTGTAATCTCGGGGTCGTTGGTTCGAATCCGACAAGAGGCTCAAAGT
>CAMWNL010000021.1 GCA_947175585.1 uncultured Bacteroidales bacterium
GTTGCGCTCAGGCTGTGGCTGTGTTGCCGGGTTTGTCACGTTCAGGTACAACGACTGCGACCGTTATCCTTATCGGTGACAAACGCGAACAGGTTGCACGTTTTTCGTTCCTTATGGTGATAATTCCGATTTTAGGACAGGCGTTGCTCGATATAAAAGATATGATAACAGAGCCTGCTACATCATCGGCAGCTGAAATAGGTGTTGTTCCTATGATTGTAGGATTCCTGGCTTCGTTCTTGGTAGGATGTGCCGCATGCAAGTGGATGCTTGACATCGTCAAGAAAGGTAAACTTGTGTGGTTTGCAGTTTACTGTCTCGTCGTCGGTGTGCTCTGCATAATATTTAACTGAATAACGAAATGCTGATGAATTTCGTAGACGGGGAAGTATTGTGCATAGACAAACCCTTGGGCTGGACATCTTTTGATGCGGTCAAGAGACTTAGAGGAGCAGTGATGCGACGAATGGGTGTAAGAAAATTTAAGGTCGGACATGCCGGCACTCTTGACCCTCTGGCTACAGGTGTTATGATTGTCTGTACGGGAAAAGCGACAAAACGCATCGAAGAACTTCAGGCAGGCGTTAAAGAATATGTCGCGACAATGGCTCTTGGTGCAACGACTCCATCATTTGACCTTGAAACAGATATTGACGCTACTTACCCTACAGAACATATAGACCGGAAAATGGTAGAAGATGTGTTGACAAGGTTCACAGGACGTATTGAGCAGGTGCCTCCGGCTTATTCGGCATGTAAGGTTGACGGCAAACGTGCATATACCATGGCCAGGAAGGGAAAAGAAGTTGAACTTAAGGCCAAGGTGCTTGTAATAGATGAAATAGAACTACTTGATTTTAAGCCGGAGGAGATTACGGTCAGAGTGGTTTGCAGTAAGGGTACGTATATCCGCGCACTTGCTCGGGATATCGGACTCGCGCTCGGTTCGGGCGCTCATCTTACAGCATTAAGGCGCACACGGGTCGGAGACGTGAAAGTCGATGATTGTATGGGTGTGGATGAGGCTGTCGATATGATAGCTAATGCTGAAGTTGTCATGCCTGAAGAGAATTAATGTAATTAACATATACACGACATATATTATTATAAAAGTATAGAATAGATTATGAAGCTATCTCAGTTTAAATTTCGTTTGCCTGAAGATCTGATTGCGCAATATCCTGTCGAACATCGTGATGAAGCCCGTCTGATGGTTGTAAACCGTAAGACAGGTGAAATCGAGCATAAAGTGTTCAAGGATATACTCGGCTATTTTGGCGAAGGTGATGTGATGGTTTTTAATGATACGAAGGTATTCCCGGCTCTGCTTTATGGCAACAAAGAGAAGACCGGTGCAAGAATCGAGGTTTTCCTGCTTCGTGAACTCAATGCTGATAACAAACTTTGGGATGTCCTTGTAGAGCCTGCCCGTAAAATACGTATCGGAAATAAACTGTATTTCGGCGATGACGAGTCAATGGTTGCGGAAGTCATAGATAATACCACGTCGCGCGGACGAACACTACGATTCCTGTATGACGGACCCCACGATGAATTTAAGGCCGCTCTTTATGCGCTCGGACATACCCCTCTCCCTGAATATATCAAGCGTGAGTCTACACCCGAAGATGCAGACTCATATCAATGTATCTTTGCAGAAAAAGAAGGAGCGGTTGTAGCTCCTGCTGCAGGTCTTCACTTTTCACGCGAACTATTGAAACGTCTCGAAATCAAAGGTGTCGAGCAGGCATTTATCACTGTTCACAGCGGCTTAGGAAATTTCCGTGAAATAGATGTAGAAGACTTGACAAAACATCGCATGGATTCAGAGCAGATGGAAGCTTCACAGAAATTGGTAGATATGGTCAACCATGCTAAGGATAATGAAAAGCAGGTTTGTGCGGTCGGAACATCGGTGCTGAGAGGTATCGCAACTGCTGTCAGCATGGGTGGTCACATGAAGACTTATGACGGATGGACCAATAAATTTATCTTCCCGCCTTACGATTTCACTGTGACGACAGCTCTTGTTACAAACTTCCACATGCCATATTCGACAATGCTGATGATGGTATCGGCTTTCGGAGGCTATGATCTGGTTAAGAAAGCTTACGAAGTAGCTGTAAAGGAAGGTTACAAATTCGGTGCTTACGGAGATTCAATGCTTATTCTTTAAGAATTATGTGTGGCAAATTCACGAATTATCTGTGAAACGAGTGCCGGTTCAAATCCACGGGAAATTGCAAATCTGAACAGTCGGGTGCGCCCGTCATAGGTTTCAGCATCAACTATTGTCTTGGCTTTTGCCAAGACAATTTTTTTTAGTATGGCGCGATATTCAGTTTCGTCAATATTATCCATGGCTTCGGCAATTATATCTCGGTCAAGGCGTTTTTGTATTAATGAAAGAGTGATTTTGCGCCTGCCCCAATGAGAGAACATAAGTTTGTCACGTACAAATGCACGACAAAACCTGCGGTCATCAATAAACCTGCGTTCAACGAGCGACCTTATAATATTTTCGGTGTCATTATAACCGATTCCCCAGTTTGCGAGCTTTTTGCGGGCTTCACCTGTGCATTGTTCGCTGCGAGAGCAAAGCGCTTCGAGACGGCTAAGGGCTGTAGCCGCACTGATCGGTTTCCTTGCTTTAATCATTTGGTGGCTAATATTGCTTTAGCATAACGATAGCGACCTATATAATCACGCAAAATCTCAATACTTTCAAAACCGTTATCTTCAAGCATTGCTCTGAGCTGATCTGCATAGAGTGGATTTATTTCGAAATATAGGCCGCCTGATTTTTTTAAAGCAAGAGTTGCATACTGAGTAATCGCCCTATAGAAGATAAGAGGATCACTGTCTGGAACGAAAAGTGCAGTCGACGGTTCGTAGTCAGTGACGCGAGTGTCCATATCTTTACGTTCACGGTCGGCAATATATGGAGGATTGCTGACAATGATGTCATAGGTCGGCTCATCCGGTCTGACAGGATGGAGAATATCCCGGCAGGAGAAGTTTACTTTAACTTTTAACCTCAACGAATTATCTGTCGCAACTTTCAGCGCATCGGGACTGATATCAATCGCATCAACCGATGCAAACGGCAGATTTCGTGCAAGCGCGATAGCAATACAACCGCTACCTGTGCCGCAGTCAAGCACTCGTAAATCACTCCGCTGGCCGTAGTCGCGCACTATCATGTCGACGAGACCTTCTGTTTCGGGTCGAGGTATAAGCACAGATGGATTAACCTTAAAATCCATGCCATAGAAACGTGCCGACCCTACGGCATACTGCACCGGCTCGCCTGCACATATCCTATCTGAAATCTCCTCTATTTGTTTCAATGTTTCCGGCTCTACAGTTCTGTGACCGTTGACAACGAGGTCAGTCTGTGTAATTCCCCTGACGTCTTCAAGTATCACGCGCGCGGCAGACCGCGCCTCGCTGTCACCTAAAACAGGAGTCAAAGTCGACAAAAGCTTTTTGTAGAGATCTGTAACCGTCATTTATCAGTCAATATCAATTTCATCATCGGGCATTATATCCTCCTCCCAGTCATAAGCTTCGTCCTCTCCCCATTCGTCGGGTGAGATGGATCTGAGGTCTTCGCCCTCATCTTCGTCATCGGTAACCGGTTCATATTCGAAAATAAATTCATCCTCTTCACGAACACGGTGACGGATGTCAAGCGGACGATGTACGATCTCGGCGGTAGCCTGATTGCTGTCATCAGTGATTGCCTGCCACAGCACATCTTTCAGTTCGGAAATTCCCTGACCGGTTACTGCCGAAATGAATACGTGAGGCACATCAGTCGGGAGAGTCTTTGCAATCTCATCCATCAGCTCCTGATCAAGCATGTCGCTTTTCGATATGGCTATGATGCGATGTTTGTCGACAAGCTGAGGATTGAACTGTTCAAGTTCATTGAGCAATATTTTATACTCCTCAGCGATATCGTTAGCGTCGGCCGGTATCATGAACAATAGCACAGCATTTCGCTCGATGTGTCGCAGGAATCGCAGGCCGAGACCTTTTCCCTCGCTCGCACCCTCAATGATGCCGGGAATGTCAGCCATTACAAATGAACGGTTGTCGCGATAACTTACGATGCCAAGCTGAGGCTCCATAGTAGTGAAGGGATAGTCGGCAATCTTAGGCCGGGCGGCTGATACAGCCGACAGCAGGGTTGACTTTCCGGCGTTAGGGAAGCCGACAAGACCGACGTCGGCGAGCATCTTCAACTCAAGTACGATTGACTTCTCAATCGCCGGCTCTCCGGGCTGTGCATATCGCGGTGTGCGGTTTGTCGAACTTTTGAAATGCCAGTTACCGAGACCTCCGCGACCACCTTTCAGAAGTTTCACTTCTTCTCCATCATTGGTGACCTCGCAGAGAAATTCACCTGTCTCAGCATCATAAACGACAGTTCCGCACGGAACGTCTATTACAACATCTTCGCCGTCTTTACCGAAACTGCGTCCACCAGAACCGCTCTGGCCGTTGCCGGCGAAAATATGCCGGCGATATTTCAGCGGAAGCAGAGTCCACATATTTTTGTTTCCTTTAAGGATAATGTGACCTCCACGACCTCCATCGCCGCCGTCGGGGCCGCCTTTAGGTACATATTTTGCACGATAGAAGTGGCGAGAACCGGCGCCGCCCTTTCCCGAGCGGCAAAGTATCTTAACGTAGTCAATGAAATTTGAATCTGCCATAATGTCTTACTTTTATTAATTATTGTCGCTCATATTGCGGTGATGACGCATTATCTCTGTGGCTTGACGGAAGTCAACCGGCGAGCCGACATCAATCCAAGTACCGTTAACCGGGAAAAATACCACCTTTTTGCCATCAGAGACTGCCTGTTGTATAAAGTCTGTGGCGTCAATCCTTGATTCCGGTCTGAGCTTGTTTAGTAATTTATTTGATATTAAATATATGCCGGCGTTGGCATAATATGAATAGGATGGTTTTTCTTCAATACCGGTCACTCTGTTTCCTTCAGTTGTCAGAATCGCATAAGGCACTGATACCTGATATGGGATAACGGCTACGGTTATATCAGCATTTTCGTCTCTATGTTTCAGATACAGATCTTCAAATGAGATGCTTGTGAGCAGGTCTGAGTTCATGACGATAGTGTCGCCATCGTCTGACCGCTGAATTAGCGATGCCGCACCGAGTGTGCCGAGTGGTGATTCTTCGCGGACACATTTTACCATTACATCTGCGACCGGCTGTGAAAAATGTTTGTAAATTTTTTCAGAAAGATAGCGGGTGCAAACGGTTATATCATCTATGCCACACGATGCCAATGCTTCGATATTATAGTCGATGATAGCCTTACCGTCAATCTCAAGCAGAGGTTTGGGTGTGTCGTTGGTGAGCGGTCTGAGACGTTCGCCCTTGCCTCCGGCCATCAGAATTGCGCTTACGGGTAAAATGGTTCTGAATGTGCTCAAGTTTATTATTTCCACTAAGCGGTGGTCTGAATCCAAAACCGGAAGTACTTTAATGCCTTTAGTCCTACATTCACGAAGTAAATCAATATCGGGTTGACCCACTGTGAGATATTTGAAATCACGGTGAGTCACCGGTCCGATCTCGCCGTCAGTCGCATATCCTGAGAGCAGAGCCCGGCGAATGTCTCCATCGGTTAAGGTACCGACAATATGATGGTCATCGTCTTCGACAAACAGAGTCATTTCATTGCCCGGCAAACTGTTGAGTTTACCAAGAGCCTCAAGCAGACATGCTTGCTGACTTATGATGTGATTATGTTTTACTTCAGACTGCATAGTGTTATTATAACGGCTAATGGCATTAATTGGTTTTATTCATGAGTGTCTCTGCTACAATCCAGTCAGTGAGACTGTCTATATCTATGCTGCGGTCTTTAGGCATGGCGTAAGGAACTCTGCGTGTGAACTCCCCGAGGCCACATCGTCTGACAGATTCAGGATTGATTACGTAGACCGCGCCGTTATACTCCCACGCATCCGGGGCGTCCTGGCGTCTGGTAAGTTTCCCGTCACCTTTGGAAATGTGGAGAAAACCGGTTTCCTTGTCGGTTTCAAAGCAATTGTAATACGGATTAGACGAAGCCTCTGTAACGCTTACCACCATATCTACATCTTTATTATAGAGAGCAAGCGCTCCTTTTATGTCAGCCGCAGTGCGCATAGGTGACGTCGGTTGCAGCAATACAACGCAGTCATACTCTATGCCTTCTCTGTCGGCCCAGTCCATAGCGTCGATAATGGCTTCACGGGTACCTGATTGGTCAGTGGCGAGAGCGGCCGGTCGCATGTAGTCAACCGGTAATCCCAGAGAGCGGGCTGTGTCAGCGATTGTAATATCATCGGTAGATAATATGATATGTTTGTCATCATCAGCACAAGCTTTGGCCGCGTCAATCGCATAGGCTATGAGCGGTCTGCCGCATAGTAGTTTTATGTTTTTGCCCGGAATGCCTTTGCTGCCACCGCGTGCAGGTATTATGTATAACGGTTTTGTCATTGTCTTATGTCGTAAAAGTGTTTGGTTGTCAGACAGGCAGGGTCGGCATCCATTATTGCGTCAACCATCAGTTGCAGGGTATTGGATTTGTAATAAGGATTTTCAACCATTGAAGCCATTTTTTTGAAGTCGGGTGAAAGCGCGAGATTAATGGCTGCATCAATGTCGTCAACGCTGTTGCCGCAATGTATTACAGATTCTGCGGCCGCGCGGCCGTGTTGCCGACGACCTATGTCAATGGATGGAATACCGGCTGACGCAACTTCAACAATGCCACTTGACGAGTTGCCGATTGTAAACTCTGCATATCGCAAAGCCGAAAGATATCTGATCGCGCCCATAGATCTTATCAGTCTGACACGTTGGGGTTGTTTCTCTGCGAAAGATTCAATTTCATTTATTATAGATGCTGATCCGGGATCATTGTTAGGGTAGGTGAGGATTATGTTGAGTTCCGGATGACGGTCAAGAGCGTCAAGCATTGCGCGGCAACAGATTCCTGAGTCTTCATTGTCAAGGGTTGCCGGATGAAAAGTCGCTATGACAAACGGATGATTGAAATCAAAATCAAGTTCACTGCCGAGCTGTTCACGTGATAGCGGTGTGATGTTGTTTATATTCCAAACACCTATCGCTCCCGTGTTTATAACCCTGTCAGGCTGCTCGCCCATCGCGATTACCCTGCGGCGATACTCTTCGGTTTCTGTGAGATGTAGTGCCGCAAGTTTTGTAATGGCGTGTCTGATCGAATCATCGATGGCTCCTTCGGAAATAGTGCCTCCTGCTATATGTACAATGGGTATGCGCATCATCACGGCTGCTGACGCAACTGCAAGCATTTCATATCTGTCACCTAATATCAAAACTAAGTCAGGCGATATTTTCTCTAACGCTTCACTCATGCCTGTCATACATTGAGCCATCGCCCTGATACGTCCGCGCGCCGAATCATCATCACATTCCATTTCGACATATACAGGCGTAAATCCATCAGATATTATCTGGTTTACGGTCATACCGAAATTCTGGCTAAGATGCATATTTGTGGCAATAACGGTGACATTGCAGTCTTCACGCTTGGATAATTCTACGGCGATAGGAGACAAAAGTCCCCAATCGGCGCGAGTGCTTGAGACGACGGCAATTTGACGGATATTATTGTCAGAGTTATCCATTGACACTGATTCTATATAAATTTATTTTATGCAAAATTAATAAAAACACAGTAAAAAACTCTCTAAACATCCAAACACATTATAATAATCCGTGAATTAAAACGTGTTATGGTTCAAACAACATGTAAAAATTTGGTTGCCATTATGTAAATTATTACCTTTGCACATAAATACAAAATATACTTAGCACAATCTGAAATCATATTTTAAATTATACTTAAATGAATAAAATCAAATCCTTTGCTCTCGCAGCAATCTCTGCTGTTGCTGTTATGGGTTTTTCATCATGCAATACTTCCGATTCTCCTTCAGAGCCGGTTTTTGTTGTTGATTTAAATAGCGCGGATATTCCTTTTAATGTAAATAATTATTGGTCTGATTGCTACACCGCAGCCGACCTGACCGTTACGCCGTTTGTCTTCAGCCATCGCTCATGGGCAGATGAATGGGACGGGGTGTCTTATCCTGCATGGAATGGCTTCTGCCCCTCTCGTGTCAATGACAACAGGGAATTTGCATCAGATTGGACCGAGCACCAGTGGGCTTGCATCCCTCAGAATCCGAATAACGGATTATACCTCGTAGGTAACAGTGAGTCAGTAGTAAGCGAAAATCCGGTAGACAATAATAAGTGTTCTATAAGGATGTCTTCTAATGGATTGTTCAATCCTAAGTTTGCTTACGTTACTAATTCAAGCTATACCTACTACTGTGCAAAAAACGGTTCTGCTTTCAATGAGGCTTTCACTTATGAAGACAATTTCGTGCTTCATGTTGTGGGCGTGCGTATGGGCACTATGACCGGTCATCTGCAATATCCTTTGATCTATAATGGTCAATATCTTGATCAGTGGGGATTTATTACTCTTGAACAGCTCGGAACAGTTGACGAGATTCTTTTCTACGTAGACTCTACCAAGAAAAATTCTTATGGACTCACAGTTCCGGCATATTTCTGTCTGACTGACTTTGTCTATAACTTACCTCAGGCAGCTAATTCATGATAATAGTTTCAGGCTGTTAAAATGATATTTATGCACAAAGATCGCGACCTGGCGGTCTTTGTGCTTTTTTCTGATTTGTAGTTATTATAGGTCTTTTTTGCCATTGTGGTGTAAGTCTTGAAAAAAAGTACCTAACTTTGTAGCCAAAATTAAGAAAACAATGAAAATCGGACATATCGATTTAGGTTCACGACCGGTAATGCTCGCTCCGATGGAGGACGTTACTGACGAATCATTCCGCCTGATTTGCAAAGAATTTGGCGCTGATATGACCTATACTGAATTTGTCTCGGCTGACGCTCTTATCCGTAATATTGCTGCTACGACGAGAAAGTTGTCGATTAACCCGGCCGAGCGCCCTACGGCAATTCAGATATACGGCAGAGAGGTCGGTCCGATGGTCGAGGCGGCCCGTATTGTCGAGGATGCTAAACCTGATATACTTGATATCAATTTCGGCTGTCCTGTAAAGAAAGTGGCCGGTAAAGGTGCCGGTGCAGGAATGCTCCGAGATATTCCTAAAATGCTTGAAATAACCAGAGCGGTCGTAGATGCGGTTAAAATTCCTGTGACTGTTAAGACTCGATTAGGCTGGGATCATAATTCCAAGATAATTGTAGAGTTGGCTGAGCAGCTGCAGGATTGCGGTATTCGGGCGCTTACTGTTCACGGTCGCACGCGTTCACAGATGTACACCGGCGAAGCTGATTGGGAGATGATAGCCAGAGTGAAAGAAAATCCGCGGCTGATTATCCCTGTTATCGGTAATGGTGACATTACGACCCCCGAAAAATTACGTGATGCGTTTGATCGCTATGGTGTTGACGGTGTAATGGTCGGCCGTGCATCGATTGGCGCGCCTTGGATATTTAGTGAACTTAAAGCCGGGATTAGCGATAGTGTCACTATTCCTACTTTAAATCAAAAGTTTGACTGTTTGAGACGACAGATAAAGGAGAGTATTGATAGAATTGATGAGTATCGTGGCATTTTACATATTCGCCGTCATCTTGCCGCTTCTCCTTTATTTAAAAGTATACCGAATTTCAGACAGACACGTATTGATATGTTGCGTGCCACTACGTTTGACGAACTGCTCGCAATAATAGCTCACGTCGAAAATGATATTTTGCCCGAACTTAACCGATGAGATTGGTGAAAAATATATTAGCCGTTGTTTTGTTGGCATCCGTATGTTCATTTGCGGCTCAGGCAGCTATGACTGTCGACGAACTGCATGTCGGTGGTTCTGTTGATGTCAGGCTTATATGTAATCCGGATTCTGCCGGACACGTTGTTTATAACAGTCAGACCGCAATTGATGTGAAAAGAGCCGGTAATGCTCTCTATATTGTGGCTCAGGCTGCAACGTCACCTGTTGCGAGAGTGGCTGTCACGGTTTATACGGGCGGACATGGCAAGATTATTGAAGCTTCCGGCAGAGCGAGACTCACGGCTGATAGTCTCAGGGCTGCGGATATGTTGTCGCTTGTCGCCTCCGGAGCCTCGGTAATGACCTTGACAGACATTGCTGCAGCTAATGTAAATGTTTCGTTATCAGGTTCTGGTTCGATAGTCATAACAGGAGCGTTGACGGCC
>CAMWNL010000022.1 GCA_947175585.1 uncultured Bacteroidales bacterium
CTGTCTATACTACCGAAAACATCGGTCACTACGGACTCGGTTTCGACTACTACACTCACTTCACTTCGCCGATACGCCGCTACCCCGATATGATGGTTCACCGTCTGCTCGACCGTTATCTCAACGGCGGCCGCAGCGTCAACGTCGAGAAACTCGAAGACGAGTGCAAGCACTCATCAAACATGGAGCAGCTCGCCGCCAACGCCGAACGCGCATCAATCAAATACAAGCAGGTCGAATTTATGAATGACCATCTCGGCGAAGTTTACGACGGCGTCATCTCAGGAGTCACCGAGTGGGGCCTATATGTCGAGCTCGACGAAAACAAGTGTGAGGGCCTCGTGCCTGTCCGCGATCTCGCCGATGACTATTATGACTATGACGAGAAGAACTACAGCCTCGTAGGCCGTCGTAACGGCAATCGCTATCGCCTCGGCGACAAGGTCAAAGTACAGGTTGCCCGTGCCAACCTCGACAAAAAGCAGCTTGACTTCGTGCTTGTCGATGAGAAAAATCCGCCTCGCTCGCTTGCCACTCTCGCCGCCCCGTCTGTAGCAGAGGTAATGAGATCATCAGGCAAAGGGAGCAAATCAAAGCGACAGTCACGCGGCAAGGGCTCGTCATCAAAATCCAAATCATCAAAAGGCGGAAAACAGTCGCGTCGTAAAAAATGAAAGCTACCATAGAGATTGAAGGCCTGCGTGTGTGGGCTCGCCACGGTGTGTTTGACCAGGAACGCACCGTCGGCAATCTTTTTGAGGTGTCGCTATCGCTTGTCTATCCTCCGGCACTGCTGGCCGTGAAGACAGACTGTGTCGACGACACGCTCAATTATGCCAGAGCAATCGAGATAGTAAAATGTGTGATGTCAGAGCCGTCGGCGCTCATCGAGCATGTCGCCGGGCGCATCCACACTGCCCTGACTGAAGCTTATCCAGAAATCGAATCGGGTCGCATCACCGTCATCAAACCCGCCCCACCGGTTTCCGCCGAACTCTCCTCGGCTCGATTCACTCTCGAATTTTAAATCTACCTTATAAAAGCATAAAAGCGAAACCCTTCGTCAAGGATTTCGCTTTTATGCTTTTTTGATGTGAAGTCTCGATTACTTCTTGTTGCGGTTGCCATAACGGCTCATGAACTTGTCGACGCGACCGGCGGTATCGACGAGTTTCTGCTTGCCGGTGAAGAAGGGGTGAGAAGAGCTTGTGATTTCAAGCTTCACCAGAGGATAAGTTGTGCCATCGATTTCGATAGTTTCCTTGGTGGCGATTGTCGAACGAGTGATGAACACTTCTTCGTTTGACATATCCTTGAATGCTACTTCACGATAATTTGAAGGGTGAATGTCTTTTTTCATTTTTGTATGCTACTTTTTGTTGATCAACTTTTTTGTTTTCTCGCTGGTAAGGCGGAGAAATCGTAATGGCTTGCAAATTTAGGCATTATTATTAATGTGGCAAAACTTTCGTCAAAAAATCTTCGCTAAATTCGCCGTAAAGCCTTAATTTTGCACTCGTCAATTCTAACCACAAGCTCTTGCAGACAGATGAATAAGGTAATATTAATGGGTAATGTCGGCGCTGATCCGCAGTTGCGATATGTAGAGCGCCGTCCCGTCGCTTCGTTCTCACTCGCTACCAACGAGCCGGCGCGACGCGCTGAAAACGGTGCCGAAATACCCGAGCGCACCGAGTGGCACAATATAGTTATGACCGACGCCGCAGCCGAGTTTGCCGAGAAATATATCCGTAAAGGCACACGCATGCTGATCGAAGGCACTCTGCGCACCCGGTTCTGGGAGGATCGCACGGCGATAAAACGCTCGGTCACCGAAATATATGTCATCTCCTTTGAGCTTTTAGGGCGATAACTACCGCCCTAACCTACAATTTATCTAAAAAAACGCCATCTGCCTTATTTTTATTACCAAATTTTTGCATATAAAGACTCAATTGTCTATATTTGCAAAATATCTCATCATATTTATAATCTTATGACAAAACTACCTCAAATCTTATTTGCCATGTATGATGCGTTTAGAAATGGTACGCTTTACAATCTCCCCCATACAGAAATTTCTGTTTATGTCTTTATGTCTTAAAATAAGGAAGGCTTCTTCTACAATTATTATACCCGGTATATCCTATTAACCACAGATAAATCAATATACAATTGACTGCAATCCAAAGCATTGAATAAAATATAATATAAAATTTTAATAGAATATTTATGGCAAAAAGAATTGTAACAAAGATAGGAGACATTTTCTGCGTGGAGATAGATGGCAATAGAAAGTCCTATTTCCAGTATATCGCAAATGATATGAGTATGTTAAACAGCTCGGTTATACGCGTATTCAAGACTAATTATTCGATTGATACCAATCCCAAGATAGAGCAAATAGTCAATGATGGCATCGCCTTTTATGCCCACACCGTTTTGAAAGCAGGAATTCAGCACAATGCTTGGTACAAAATTGGGACATCAAAAGAAACTGATGAAGAGACAGCTGCGAATGTTATCTTCGCCTTCGCTTCAATTAGTGATATATATTCCCCAAATTTTGAAGCGCCAAAAGATCCATTATCCAACTGGTACATTTGGAAAATTAACACAGACTTAATCAGTGTCGGAAAGCTGCCAAAAGAATTTTGGAACATTGCTGAACCTGGTGGAGTGTATTCTTATATGGAAATTGTTTCGCGTATTAAATCAGGCTATTACGGTTATACAAGAATTGAATATGATGTATTAAAGCGGAAGCCTTTGCCGGATGTAGATAGCTATATTAAGGTGGTTGGTGAAAACGAGACAAGCTACTATCAGTTTAAAGGACAATATGCAGTAAAGGAACTGATAGTCTCGGCTTCAGATTCAACAAAGTTAACCACCGACAGACCTGAGGCTAACGGATATGAGCTCCGTAAAGCTGAATTTGGTGAGACAAACTGGCACTATAATAATTTCATTTCTCAGGAAGAATTTGAGGACGCCTGGCGCTCATACTAATTCAGCGATACATATCTCAAGCCTCCATCCCCAAAACCACTCCCCAAAAAAATCTGTTTTTTTGTCTTTATGTCGTCATAAAATAAAGAGGACGAAACTACGATTTTACTTAAAACCGCGATATTTTTAATAAAAATTGTTGAGATTGTTGCGTATTTAAAAATGAAGTTGTAGCTTTGCGGCATAAATCACAATAATTATGACACGATTTTACGCATATTATTATTCCTTTTATTTCTATCGCAAGATTAGGAACGGGATTATCGCGTGAATGGTCAGAAGACAAAACGATAAAATTAATAAATCAAACAACAATATAAATCAATCCCGTTCATCACACAACTGATGACGGGATTTATTTTTTTTAACATGGACAAGCTAAAAGTGACCATCCAAGGTGTGGCCGGATGTTTCCACGACGCCGCAGCGAGAGAATACTTCGCCGGGCAAGACATAGAGACTGTGCCGTTTGACACGTTCCACGACATGTTTGACGCCCTTGAGGGCGACGCCTCGCTCGTCGGTATCGTGGCGATTGAGAACACCATCGCCGGCAGCCTGCTGCAGAACCATGAGATGCTGCGCCGGAGCAAGCTGCGCATCATCGGCGAGCATAAAAAACGCATATCCCACGTTCTCGCCGCCCTGCCCGGGCAGTCTATCGACGAACTGTCAGAGGTCAATTCCCACCCGATGGCGCTGATGCAGTGTGAGCAGTATCTGCGCCGCCACCCTAATCTGAAGATGATCGAGCGCTTTGACACAGCCGGTAGCGCCAAAGAAATCGCCGAACAGCATCTCACCGGTCACGCAGCCGTCTGCGGCGACTACGCCGCCAGGCTCTACGGTCTCGAAATACTCGAAAGCGGCATCGAGACCAACCGCCGTAACTTCACCCGTTTTCTTATCGTGGCCAATCCGCTGCTTGCGTCTGAGATAGGCCCGTCGGAAAAGGAGGTCAACAAGGCTTCAATCGTCTTCACCCTGCCCCACACCGGCGGCGCTCTGTCCAAGGTGCTGACCATCCTGTCGTTCTACGATATGAATCTGTCAAAAATCCAGTCTATGCCGATCATAGGCCGCGAATGGGAATATCGCTTTTACGTCGATCTGACCTTCGGGAGCATCGTGCGCTATCATCAGGCGATAGACGCCGTTAGACCGCTGACCAACGAACTGATGACCCTTGGCGAGTACGCCGAATTTAAAACCAATAATGACTGAACCCATGAATCAACCGAAAAAAATTGTGCCTGCCGACCGTGTCGAGGCAATCAAGGAATATTACTTCTCACGAAAACTGCGCGAACTCGCCAGACTCAACGCCGAGGGAGCCGACATTATCTCACTCGGCATCGGTGGTCCTGATCGCGCACCGTCAGCCGAAGTGATCGCGACCATGCAGCGCGAGGTCGGCATCGAGTCAAACCACAGCTATCAGTCTCACAACGGCTTGCCCGAACTGCGCCGGGCTTTTGCAGACTGGTATCAGCGAAAATACGGCGTGACGCTCAATCCTGACAACGAAATTCAACCCCTAATCGGTTCAAAAGAGGGCATACTCCATCTGTCGCTGACATTCCTCAACCCGGGCGACGGTGTGCTTGTTCCTGACCCCGGTTATCCGACCTACAGCTCGGTCAGCCGCCTCGTCGGTGCCGAAATTTTCACCTATGATCTCACCGAGGAAGGCGGATGGCTGCCGGACTTCGACGCTCTCGAACGCCTGCCCCTCGACAAGATAAAACTTATGTGGGTCAACTATCCCCACATGCCGACAGGACGTCAGGCCACACGCGACACCTTCGAACGCCTGATTGATTTCGGTCGCCGTCACGGCATAGTCATCGCTCATGACAATCCCTACAGTTTTATACTCAACCGCGAGCCGCAGAGCATCCTTCAGGTCGAGGGTGCGATGGATGTGGCGATCGAATTAAATTCGCTCAGCAAGAGCCATAATATGGCCGGATGGCGTGTAGCGATGGCGGCTTCAAACCCGACATTCATCTCCTGGCTTCTCAAAGTCAAGAGTAATATTGACTCAGGCCAGTTCAAACCCGTGATGCTTGCCGCAACCGAAGCGCTTAAAGCCGACGACAGCTGGTATGACCAACTGTATGACGTCTACGCCGAGCGCCGCACAATCGCCGAAGACATCATGCGCGAACTCGGCTGCAGCTTCGACGAACAGCAACGCGGCATGTTTCTCTGGGGACGCATCCCTGACGACGTGGAGTCAGGCGAGTGGCTCGCCGACGAACTTTTCTACAAGGCAAAAGTGTTTATAACTCCGGGATTCATCTTCGGCCGCAACGGCGAGCGCTACGTGAGAATATCACTCTGCGCCAAACCCGAGAAACTGCGCGAATCTCTGAATCGCATCCGTCAATATAACAACAATAAGTAAATACATATATCATAATGAAAGACTTACAACCACTGTTTCCGACTCTTGACTCGTCGAAACCCATCATAATTGCCGGCCCCTGCAGCGCCGAGACCGAAGAGCAGGTTATGACCACCGCGCGTGAACTCGCCGCCAACGGCATTAAAATTTTCCGCGCCGGAATCTGGAAACCGCGCACTCACCCCGGCGGCTTCGAGGGTATCGGCGAGGAAGGCCTCAAATGGCTCGCCCGTGTTAAAGAAGAAACCGGCATGATGGTGTCGACCGAGGTCGCTACCCGTCAGCACGTAGAGCAGGCATTAGCCGCCGGCATCGACATGCTCTGGATCGGAGCCAGGACATCGGCCAATCCGTTTGCCATGCAGGAAATCGCCGACGCGCTTGCCGCTGCAGAAGTTGACATACCGATCCTTGTAAAGAACCCCGTAAATCCTGACCTCGAACTCTGGATCGGAGCCATGCAGCGCATTTATAACGCCGGTATACGCCGCATCGGAGCCATACACCGAGGATTCAGCGCATACGGCAAGCATCTCTACCGTAACCTGCCGCAGTGGCGCATCCCCATCGAGCTTCGCCGCCGATTCCCCGCCCTTCCGGTGTTCTGCGATCCAAGCCATATCGGCGGCAAGCGCGAACTCATCGCCTCTATCTCTCAGCAGGCTCTCGACATGAGCTTCAGCGGACTCATCATTGAGAGTCACTGTGACCCTGACTGCGCGTGGAGCGACAAGGCGCAGCAGATCACGCCCGAAGTGCTGAATTTCATACTCCACACTCTTGTGCTACGCGACAAATCGACATCGACCGAAAGCCTCGCCCTGCTACGCCAGCAGATTGACCGCATCGACGACGAGTTGCTCGAACTCCTCGACAAGCGCATGCGCGTCGCCTGCGAAATCGGTCAGTATAAGAAAGAGCACTCCATGCCCGTCATTCAGGCCGGACGTTATAATGACCTCATGGAGCGTCGCGTCAGCTCGGCTGTAGAGTTGGGCATGTCAGCCGATTTTATGCGCGCAATCCTTGCCGCTATCCACGAAGAGTCAGTGCGCAAACAGATTGAAATCGTCAACGGTCATCCTCTCGGAAAATGAAAATACTGATTCTTGGAGCCGGCAAGATGGGCTCATTCTTCTGCGACTTGCTATCGTTTGACCATGAGGTTGCGGTTTATGACCCCGATCCTCAGCGACTTCGCTTCACATTCAACTGTCAGCGCTTCTCTTCGCTCGATGAGATTGACGCTTTCGAGCCACAGCTCGTCATCAACGCCTCCACGGTCAAATATACCATCGACGCGTTCAAGGCCGTGTTACCACACTTGCCATCCACGGCTATCCTCAGCGACATCGCGTCTGTAAAGACCGGTTTACCGGAGTTCTATGCCGAGTGTGGTCATCCGTTCGTGTCGACCCACCCTATGTTTGGCCCGACCTTTGCGTCACTGAGCAATCTCTCCAACGAAAACGCGATTATCATCACCGAGGGTGACCACCTCGGCAAAGTCTTCTTCCGGGACCTTTACAACCGACTGCACCTCCACATTGAGGAATACACTTTTGCCGAGCACGACCTGACTATAGCCTACTCGCTGTCAATTCCGTTTGCTTCGACACTTGTGTTTGCATCGACCATGAAGCATCAGGATGCTCCCGGCACCACATTCAAGCGCCACATGGCTATTGCCAATGGCCTCATGAGTGAAGACGACTATCTGCTCAGCGAGATATTGTTTAACCCAAACACATCTGACCAGCTCCAGCAGATCAGCGACAAACTCACCGAGCTCAAAGACATTGTCGACGCCCGCGACAGCGACCGAATGAAAGCCTACCTCGACCGCGTCCGCCAGAACCTGAAGTAATCAACAAAACTTTAATTCATTAACCATCCATTTAGAGCGGCTAACCATAAATATAGTCGCTCTATTATTTTATTTTTATGCCAGCAACTATATGACGTCAATTCAAAATTCTGACTGTTCATCTTCTTAAAAGACGGTTTTTGCGCAAAATAAGCTCTCCGACTATTAATCGTCTGTATGACCATATTTATCGCATCTTCTTTTGTGAGATTGACCGTGGTAAACTTCGGATAAACCTCCTTAACCCATTCTACAAACCATTCGGGTTTAAATGACCTACCATCCTTCCATTCTTTCAATAAAGCCAAACCCTTTTTTAGTTCCCCACGAAGAATTTTTATCATCGCCGCCTCATAAATAATTCGCTCTACATTTCTACGTTGCCGTATTTGTTTAGTCAGTTTCGCGTCTGCATATTCTAACGATTCAAACTTTATCAGTTCCAGGGCATACTCCAAAGCTGCTGATGCCATTTTTTCCATTTTTAAACGGAATGCATCATCATCATTCTCATATACAATGAATCCTCCTATTCTTTTTTCAGAACCGTAATTAAATGCTATGGTCTCATTTAATCCCTCTGTGTATTCAAATAGAAAACCAATGCCGGCATTGCAATACGAACCGCGCTCCCATCCTGACGGTTGAAATTCTATCTGAACGAAAAAATATCCACAATCGTAAAGCCAAGTACGAGACCTCCCCTTCTGAAAAAAGCCATGAGGAGCCAACACCGATTTCGCTACCTGATTAATGATTTTATTGTGATCCATCATTCTTACTACATTTAAGGCTTGCAAATATACCACTTTCACCTGATTTATAAAACGTTTTAAGTTTTGTTCTCCTCAAAAATTTTTACAATATATTTACAACCCAAAAGCCCGGAGCTTAAGAACCCCGGGCTTTGTTATCTTTCTTGCTTTGAGAGTTTGATTTACTTGTTGTCGCAGTTGCAACCGCAACCAAGCTGGCTCTTGACTGTCTGTTTGAATGCCTCAAACTGAGGAGCAAAGTCCTTGAAGAGGGCAAGGTCAGGATTTTTCTTGATTACATGGTGCATAAATCGCATCGCAAGCACAAATTCCTTGGCGTGTTTGTCTTTTGCGAACAAACCCTTTTGACGGGCATTCTCAACCATATTGGCCAAGTCGTGGTGACCGCCAAAATTAAAATTGATTACTTCGGCCATTTTTCCGTCCTTGGCCTCGATGACGTTTACGTAATATGATTTCTTGTCCATAATAAAAATAATGTGTTAGTTTACGGCGTGGAACCTTTCCGCGCTTTCGCAAGTAAGAACGAATCCACCGCCGCCAAAGTTGACGCAATTATCCCTAAACAACACCAACAAAGGTTAAACCGCATTTTCAAGAAAACATCTACACTATGACATGCTCTATAACACAATCTCTATACTTGTAACTTGCCCCCCCTCACGTTTTAACTTTGCATAAACAAACCGCCACACTTTGCGTAGAAAAAACGCCTCCCTACGTTTATTGTTATGACCCATGGGAAAGAGTATATGTTATTAAAGATAATTCGGTGTATCGTTTAGGGCATAACCTTTATCCTGAAAACGCCGAAGACGTCAAGAGATTATTATCAGCAATGTCTCTTCATTCATTACCAACTGTTCCGAATGATTATATTTATCATACTGTCCGCTCGGAAGCATTTTAATTTAATATAGAAATCCCAACAGCCATATTGGTATCTTATTTCCAAACCCGATTTCAATATTATCAGCAATGACATAACTATCCGGCAAGTCTGCAATCTGAGAGAAACCTTTGCTTTTTCCACCGACTTCAAATAAATATTGTCGGTTCAGCAGGAAGTCTCCGTCTTTTGGCACAAAAAGCTGTCCCTCAGAACTGAGCATTGATCCAACAAAACTTTCTCTTGCCGTTCCTACTTTATTAACTATGCCAAGTGCTTGCATCACCGATGGATTATCAAAGAGTATTTTTTCAGGTTTTGCTGCTTGTTTTGGTTGAGTAGTACTATCCATAAGAGTACGAAGAATCGCGCCTTCGCTGAGCAATGTAAAGAATTTCATTAACTGGTTGCGGGTCACCCCTATATCTCTGGACAAATTTGTCATATTTGGAACAAACGGAACCTGGTCAGCCAACACAACCAGAAGTTTCTTTAGTTTCAACTGCGTTTCATATTCGATTGACGTAATTGCCGGTATGTCAATATCTATCACTGACAATACGAGTCTTTCGACCCTTTGGTCATATGTGATTTCCGAACTATCTAAAAAGAACGGATAATAACCTTTCTTCAGGTATTTCTCAAACTCACCTATGACTCTAATTTGAGAACTTATATTAGATGCCAGAGAACGATGATCATTCAGAAGGTTGGGCAAATTGATGGGGGCTAATCCATAGTTACCGGTAAAATTCAAGTACTCTCGGAAAGAAAGTCCTCTCAAATCATATACTGCCACTCGTCGTGACAAGTCAGCTATCTTGCTATTGAGATGGAGCAATGAAGAGCCGGTTAACACAATGTGCAATGCCGGATAACTGTCATATATATTTTTTAGTTCCTGTTCCCAATTTGAACGCGGATATAAATGAACCTCGTCGAGATAAAGATGTGTACCTCCGTGCTTGTAGTGGTAATCAGCAAATTCAACAATTGTATGATCGTTAAAAAAAAGCTGATCTAGAGAGGCATACACTCCTTTATCCCCTTGCTCTTTACACTGCTGTAACATTATCGTGGTTTTGCCAACCCCTCTGGCTCCCTTAATCATAATTAGTCTGTCGCTCCACGCAATTTTATCATATAGATAGCGGCGCAATGGTGCGTCAAGATCATTCATCAAACGTGAGGATATTTCGTATATTCGTTACATAACTTTCAAGGTATCACAAATATACAACTT
>CAMWNL010000023.1 GCA_947175585.1 uncultured Bacteroidales bacterium
ATATTCTGCAATTAACAGATTGCAAGCTCACACGTTTTTTCAATCAGGCGATTGGTTCTCTTCAATATTATTGCTAACTTTGTGCTTACAAGTTACATTACTTATTCTAATAATATATTTTAGATAAAATGTTAGACAAAATGCCTGTTATCAAACAATTCACCGTGCGTTTATTGGCAATTGCGGCAATAGTAGCAGCCCTGTCATTGCCAACCGAAGCCCAGATAATCAAAGGTGAAAAATCACTCGGCACTAAAATCGGATATGTTACAAAAAATGAATCAGCGTCAGCGGGCCTGGTATTCCAATATGCCTTTACACAGCACTTACGTATCGCTCCGGAGATAGGATATGTGTTCCGCAACAATAACCTCGACGCTTTTACATTTGACATAAATGCTCATTTCCCATTTGATTTTACAGGAGAGAAAGTTGCATTTTATCCTCTGGGCGGTCTTAACTATTCGTCATGGTGCCGCCGTTACAACAATCCTGAAACCGATTGGGAAATTATGGCCAAAAGCGACGAAGTGTCGACCCGAACATCACGCTTCGGTCTTAACCTCGGAGCAGGCTTTGACCTGCGTTGCAGCGATACACTCAAAGTGACGCTCGAAGCCAAATACACACTTATTAAGTCTTACTCCACTGCAGCGATATGCGTTGGGATAAGCTATGTATTTTAACTAATCTGACCTATTATTATGTCCCGAACTATCATTCTCGGCATTGAGTCGTCGTGTGACGACACGTCTGCAGCCGTCATTGCCGACGGCCTGTTGCTAAGTAATGTCATTGCTTCGCAAAGCGTTCATGAAGAATATGGAGGCGTAGTGCCAGAATTGGCGTCGCGCGCCCATCAGCAGAATATCGTGCCTGTTGTCGACACGGCCATCAAGCGCGCCGGCATCGACAAATCTGACCTTTCAGCCATAGCTTTCACGCGAGGCCCGGGTCTATTAGGATCACTCCTCGTCGGAACGAGCTTTGCCAAAGGCATGTCGCTCGGCCTGCGTATTCCGATCGTAGATGTCAATCATCTCCACGGCCATGTGCTTTCGCATTTCGTGCGTCAGCAACCTGACGATGAAGTGCCTGAGTTCCCATTCCTCTGTCTGCTGATTTCAGGAGGAAACTCACAGATAATTTTAGTCAGAGACTTCAACGACATGGAAGTGCTCGGCCAGACAATCGACGACGCCGCCGGCGAAGCATTTGATAAGTGTGCAAAAGTGATGGGGCTCCCCTACCCCGGCGGACCTCATATCGACCGACTCGCCGCAGAGGGTGACGCCACGCGTTTCAAATTTGCCAAACCTCATATTCAGGGCTTAGACTACTCGTTCAGCGGTCTGAAGACGTCATTTCTTTATACACTGAGAGATGCAACCAAAGCCGATCCTGACTTCGTTAAGAATAACATGGCTGATCTTGCAGCTTCGCTGCAGGCGACTATCATTGATATACTTATCGACAAACTTGCCAAAGCAGTGAAACAGACCGGCGTAAAAACCGTGGCGATAGGCGGAGGTGTATCGGCCAACTCCGGTGTACGCAACGCTGTCGCCGAATTCTGCAAACGCCGCGGACTTAAAGCGTTTATCCCTCAAAGAGCTTTCACCACAGACAACGCCGCGATGGTCGCGATAGCCGGATACTTCAAATATCAGGCCGGACAATTCTGTCATTACAACGAGACTCCTTATGCTCGCGTGACCGTTTAAAGATGAGATTTTAGCAATGCAACTTTCAATTATTGTGATCGGTGATGAAATACTGATAGGTCAGGTCACCGACACTAATTCAGGTTTTATTTCCCGTACACTCGGTCAACGCGGATGGGAAACCCGACGAGTGATCACTGTCAGCGACAACGCTGCTGAGATCCGGGCCGCAATCGAACTATGTATGTCTGACAGCCGGTTGGTGATAACGACCGGGGGACTCGGTCCGACGAAAGACGATATCACAAAACCGTTATTATGCGAAATATTCGGAGGGCCGATGGTCTTTGACGAAGATGTAACAGAAAATATACGCGAAGTCTTCGCTCTACGCGGACTAAAGCTAAATCCGCTCACAGAGGCTCAGGCTATGGTGCCAAAATCATGCAGGGTAATTCAGAATCGTCTCGGCACCGCTCCAATCATGTGGTTTGAGCGCAGTGACGGCCGTGTATTGATTGCTATGCCGGGAGTACCGTTCGAGACAGAAGGGATGCTGACTCGTTCAGTGGTTCATGAAATTGATGACCATTTCAATCCGAAATCATATATCGGTCATGAAAACCTGATGATAAGCGGTATCACCGAGTCGGCACTCGCACAGAGACTCGACGATTTTGAAAAAAATCTCCCCCCGAACCTTCATCTGGCATATCTGCCGACACCCGGTTTGATCCGTCTGAGACTTGATGCTGTCGGAAGAGAAGGTGACGGAACCGCCGAAACTCTAAAATTATATTATGACAGATTGTGTGAAGAAACCGCTCCTTATATAATTTATAAAGGGGACGCGACCGCAGCTGAAATCGCGATTGACGCAGTTCGCCGGCGCAGTTACCATTTAGCGAGTGCCGAAAGTTGTACAGGCGGTAATATCGCCCATTCAATCACTGCTGTATCAGGCTGTTCGGACGTCTATTTAGGCACCGTAGTAAGCTATGCTAACGAGATCAAGAGCGGAGTATTAGGTGTTGATGCTAAGTTAATCGAACGCCATGGGGCAGTAAGCCGCGAAGTGGTCACCGCCATGGCAGAAGGAGTGGCCAAACTGATGGGCGTCGAGTGTGCGGTCGCGACCTCCGGAATAGCCGGACCGGGGGGAGGCTCTGACGAAAAACCGGTAGGCACTGTGTGGACAGCCGTAACTACACCCACCGGCACAGAGGCTTTTGTGAACCGTTATCCCGGCAACCGCAGCCGCGTAATTGACCGCGCCACCACCGAAGCTCTGCTTGCCCTTGCCAAAGCATTACGGTGATTTTTAAGGCCCGAGAACCATAGACCAGAGGGTGAAGTGCTTGGGGGTAATAAAATACAGGGGCGCACGTTGGGTGCGTCCCTGCTTGATATATAATACGTTATGGCGGACGCACCAGGGTGCGTCACCACATTATTATTTTGCGAAGCGGCCGGCCATGATGATTGAACCGGTCTTATTGTTGCGAATGAAATAGATAAACGGACGGTCAAAATTCAAGGTGACTTCGCCGGCAATCGCTAACCCAGGCGAGCTGCTTCCAGGAGCAAGAGTAACCGCTGCAGCGACTGTGCCATCTTCGTCGGTAGAGACTTTAGCAGTATGACCTAAGCTCAGAGAAATATTATCTTCGGCGCCATCAATGCCTTTCAAATGACCACTCCGCATATCAATACCAAGGCCGCTCAAGACATCATTACACTGCGCATGAATTTCCGATTCAAATTTTGGAAAAGACAGATTGACAATATAGTTGGCGCGCTCACTGATACAACGAGCTAAATCTTCAGCATTAAAGGTCGATGAAAAGTCATCAATATCCAAACCTTCGGCCGGAAGGACGGCTATCATCGAGCAATTTCCTTTATAGCCTAAAGTCACGGCTTGAAAGCGGTCACAGGCCATGTAGGGCATGACTCGCTTGTCGCACATATAGTCAACACTCCTGTCTACCCCTGAACCGTGAAACTCGCCTGTGACTGTATTGGTCTTTGAAAATTTTGTTTTCCACTCACCTTTGAAATACATTGCATTGGCTAAAAGCACTCTGGTACCTACAAGTTCAAGTGGGCCAACCACGTGGTCAATGACATTTTTGGTTGAGCGAGCCGCCCAGCTATTGATGGTTTTAGCGGCAGCTTCAGTGTTTGAGAAATTAAGCGTTGAGATATCACTGAAGAAATAGTCGGTAAGAGCTGAGCGGCATGCAGCGGTCGGAGCGAGGCCGGTATCACACCAAAGCGCATTGGCAAGCGAGAGTTCGCACTTATTTGAAGGATCGGGCAGAAACATCATCAGCTTGCGGCACAATGAATTGAGTTCATCTACATTATTGCAGTCAAGGGCAGACAGCACGCCTGAGGTAAAATCGTCATTATAGACATTTGCACACATGCCTAACGCAATAGCCATACTGACGGGTGACACAGCGAAGTTTGGATTATCGTGTAGAATTTTTGGGTCGGACGATACGGCATTGAACAGTCGCAGTCCAAAATCATTGAGATTAGTATTTACGGTTTGTTCAGAACGGGTCAGATTGATTTCGGGAGTTGTAGGCTGCTGACGGTCGGGCTCATCACTGCTACATGAAGAAACGGCAAAGCAGAAACCAAGCGTCAAAAAAAGAATGGGAAGAGATTTAGCTTTCATGATTATAATATATTTATTAGTTGATATGCAAAATTAAAAATTAAATTTTATAGTACCAATATAGAATCGTACTTTTATCATATACATTTGAGCTATAGTTAAATTCATACGAAAAATCATACTCAGTGGCATTACGAGGCTGGACTGCGTCAAGATTAAACCAACCATTACATGAACCGCCCCAGCCCCAATTATAATGGATTAGGTTTGTCTTCTCATGTATTATGTATTCAGTATTATATACATTAGAGTCAGAATCATCAAGATAATGACGAATTATAGTATATTCGATATTTTTTGTGCCATCAGCAATAAATGTATGCCCTAACTTGATATTTCCTAAACGTCTATAATCTACGATTGCCAATCCACCATAATAATCAATATCAGAGAATAAGGAACTCAATACGCCTTGCCTATCGTATGGCTTTATCCCTGTATATTTATTTATTATATCTTCTATATACATTCCTGTAACAACTGAACTTTTCCCATCATCAGCATATTCACAATTTGCCAAATGTCCAATTTCTCTTATAATACGGCCAATAGTATTATGAATAGATTGTGTTGCAGAACATTCAGTACACCAATAGGCTTCCGATGAGTGTTTGTGTTTTTTTATTTCCTTCCAGTTCAATGTTTCAGCATCGATGTCTTTCTCCGGAAATGTATAAGTGATATAATCGGGTTTTTCCATTGTTGCTAAAGCTTGAGCAATTGCGACTGGGACGCAACCGGCAACTCCATTAGGAGCATATATGTTTTCTGGCCACCTTTGAGCCCACGCAACCTCTACAAGAGGCTCGTGAACACGATTAACCTTAATGGTATCATAATATTCTAACACCTTGAATATGGGTAAAAGTGGCAGGTCTGGATCTGGGATTAAGGGTAAGCCATTCGTACCTGACGCTGATTGCGTTGAAACATAGTTTTTAATAAGATTGAGCGTTTCTTGATAGGCCTCATTGTCTTGATTTTCATAATCTGAATATGAGCCGGAGTCGATTATAGCCATAATCGGCTCAACACCTTTGGGAGCTGCAACAAGGACAAAACCGCCGTCGTCTTCTATATCTAATGCGTAGAGCAATGTATCAGCATCGCCACTACGAGTCTGTGCACCTACAATTATATGCGCACAGTCTACGCTTTTTAGCGCGACACCACTTCTTGAGCCTACGTCCTCAGTGGCCAAGACTTTTCCTGCTATCTCGATTGCATCTTCGACTGACCTGTATTTTGATAAGCGAGGAGACTCATTGAGAATATCCTTTGGCTGTTCAACTGACTCCGAACAGCTTGCAAATGCCATTGCTAAAGCAAGCAGAAATAAAATCTTTTTCATACTGTAAGAAATTAAAGTTATACTATTTGTTAAGGTTCTATTTAATTCAAAGTCAAAATTAAGCATAGACCGAGGCATCGGCAAGAGATTTACAAGAAATCAGCTCTTACGTCGTCCTTCATTTTATCGAGATAAACAACTATTATTCAACGGTTTATCAATGCGAGATATTTAAAAAATTCTTACGCAAGAAAGCCCTAATGGATAGCACTCTGACTATCAAAGACTTTGCTTCGGTCTGCTATTACGCTTCGAGTCCAATATCTCAAGGAAGTCATCGCGGTCCGGACAGCCGGAACCTTTTATCTTATTTTTAAGTCTTGACTTAAGCTGATGGAGTGCATTTATATTGTTAAGCTCCAATAACTGGCAAATCGAAGTATTAGAAAATCCAGCAGCCTTAAACAGGAAATAATCTATCTGTTTGGTTGTCAAAGAATCAATTTGTGATTTTAACCTTTGCACTATATCACCATAATAATAGCTAACAAATTTATCAATCTGCTCCAACGAATCTTTAGCCTTGACCCTGTCGAGAGCTGTCTTAAATGTTTTTCTTAAATAACGGTTACCTTCTTCGGAGTCAGGCGACTGGCTATCAATTGTCAACAAATCATCTACAAAATTTATAAAAGAACTATCAAAGATGCCCTTATCTAAACGCATGGTTTCGTCCCCAATCTCTTTTATCTCACGTTTTAAACGCCTGATATCAGATATCAGGATTTCTTTTTCGGCATTGTCAATCCTAACTTTTCTTATATGCAACACATAAACCATTATTGCAAATATCACAGATATTATAGCTATGAAAAACCATAGCCATAGTTTATATCGAGCCAGCTTATAATTCTGCAGATTTTTTGACGCTTCGGACGCTAAATACTCGGATAGCACTATTGTATAAGGGTGAGTCAACAAATAACCTGCTCTTTCACTTTCATGCTTATAATACTGGCTCTCTATTTGATAGGCTTTTTTATAATCACCCTTCAAGGCTATTAGATCAGCTTCTACCAAAATAATAAATGCACTATCTGTATCTAATACAATATGGATTCTCGCACTATCTAAATACTCCTCGGCCTTAAGTCCATCGCCTAAATTTATGCAACAAAACGCCATACGCGACCAATCGTTAGCACTTACACTGGGTGCTTCATCTGCCGCTAAATTATACCAGTCTAAAGCTTTTTGATAATTACCCGTATAAAATTCGGACAAAGCTCTGGTACAATAATACCAGCTTAAACATATCGGCGGCTGTAAGAAAAATTCATCCTGCGCATTTTCATCAAGAATCTTCACAGCGTCATCAATCCTCCCACTTCTAATAAGATAATGAGGTAATGCCACCTTTTGATATTTGGCATAAAGTGGCCTACCGGCAGCAAAAAACTCCTCGATCGCAATACTATCACTCTTAGCGGCTGCATCATAAGCCATAACCATGTTATAGACATCTGATATTGACCTGCTGCTCATGGCTTTGTAGAACAGATCGCCGCAATTGTCGGCAATTTCATGAGCCTGCATAAGAGAGACAAGTGCGCGGCCATAATCGGAGTTATTATATTGGACTAAGCCTCTATAATATAGAGCCTGGGCTTCGACACTATCATTACGTCCCTTAAAAACACGCGTTGCATAATCAATGGGGGCAATATCTTGTGGTTCGAGATATGCTTTATCGGAGGCCTTGGTTTCCAAGAGATAATAGTATGCTCGCTGCTCGTCTGATATTCCGACTGTGTCAGCAGCATGCAGCAGCGTTAAGGCTGAATCAGGATAAGCACAAACTATTTTGTCGGCACTCTCCAGCATAGCATCGATATGGCGATTACACTGACAGGCAACAGGCAGCATGAGCGCAAAAACAATCGTCAATTTGAGCAATAAACACTTCATATCGGGCTATAATAATCGGTAGCAAATTTAGCATAATATAGCGTGACCCACAAGGATTTTAATATAATTCAGCTCTTACGCGACCCTTTTTCGGTTACAAATAATAACTTATATATCAACCGATTGCAAAATCATCTTTCAACAAAATTCTTACGCGGACTAATAAAGGCAAAAAAAGCTTGACAGAATGAAAAAATCTCAGCTTCGAAAGTCGGCGTTGGCCAACTCTTAGAAGCTGAGATTAATTATCAGGTAATTTTGGTCAGTCGACTATGACGTTTTCGAGAGCGTCAATAAGGACATTGGCCATGCGCTGATATCCTAAATCGTTAGGGTGCACAGCGTCATTGGTATAGCCATTTGATTGACGGGCATTGTTAAGTGATTCATTGAGCAATGTGCGTTGTCCTCCACAATATTTATAGAAGTCAGCAACAGGTATTGACTCATAATCAGCAATCTGACGAGCCATATCGGCGTATTCACTTAAATAGATTCCATTTTTAGGGTCATAGCAGTGATCAGGCAGATAGCCGGAGAATCCGAAACCACGGCGCGGAGTGCAAATCACAATCTTTGCCTTAGGATTAGCCTTATATATCGCATCAATAAGCTTACGATATTCAGCAGCAAATGTGCCGTTATTCGTATTGTTGATGTAATCATCAATCGTGCCTACCGGAATCGACTGTCCCCAGTCATTGATACCGTGCTCGATGGTATAGTAATCGGCAGGTATCACATTTGCTAACGCTGTCTTCAAGGCGCCACCGTTGACAGCCTTATTAGAGTATTGGGTAAAACCCAATTTCTCCATAACTCTTGACTGGTAGCCCTTGGTGAATCCGCCGTTTGAGGCGTTCACATTTTCGTTATACCATGTGATTGATGTGCCGAGAGCGCACCAATGACCTTTCACTTCGCGCACCTGTGAGAATATTGGAAACGCCGACAGAGCGACCGCAGCTATAATCAGTAATTTTTTCATTTTGCTTTTTACTTAATTAATCATCAGTTTACACAACTCATTATCTGCCGCAATCACGTAAGCGCCGGGCTCAAGTTCATCAAGCGAAAGCTCAAACCTGTCTTCATTGTCAACCTTGGCGGTGAGATAAATGACTCCGTTTATACCGATAACGTTGACCTTAGTTCCGGCTTTGAACCCTGAGAGAGTTACCTTTTTATTGCTTTCCGCTTTAATTTGCTTATCAGCGGAGATAGCATCGGCTATGCCGGTCTGATCATCAAACGTAATTTTATCAACGGTACTGAATGCCTTAACTTTCATCGACATTGACGCGCTCTGGATTTTTAATGCGTCTCGCGAATTAAATGAAATTGTAGGTCTGTCGGCAAAATCAAGCTCCATTTTCTCTCCACTCTTAAAATGGATATGGAGTTTTACTCCCTCATCTGCCGACAAGGATGGCATTGTCACCGCAATTAACGAAAGAATGACTGCTAAACGTTTAATGATTCTCATATCTAAAATGATTTTGTGTTATGAAAATCACTCAACGATTATCTTTTCTAAAGCCTTTGCAAGCACATTGGCCATCATCTGGTAACCATCGTCATTAGGATGCAGTGCATCATCGATTGACAGTTCCTTGAGATTATTCTGAGCACCACACAGGCTAAAGAAATCAGCTACAGGCATAGATTCATATTCGGCAATCTCGCGGATCAGTTTTGCATAATCTTCAAGATAGATGCCATTTTTCTCATCATACCAGTGTCCGGGCAGATATCCGCTGAAACCATAACCCTTGCGAGGAGTGCAGAGCACTACTTTAGCATTGGGGTTCAGTGAGAAGATTTTATCTATAAGTCTTCTGTAATCAGCAGCAAATGTGCCGTTGTTGGTATTATTGATATAATCGTCAATCGTGCCAACGGGAGTCGAGTGCCCCCAGTCATTGATGCCATGCTCTATTGTGTAATAGTCTGCTTTTACCGGACGGCTGACTGAAGCTGCGATACAACCGCCGTTATCACCGACGTTGGAGAGACTCGTAAATTCGAGCTTGTCCATCACGCGATCCTGATAACCACGTGTAAAACGTCCGTTTGACGCCGACACATTATTATTATACCAGGTTATAGATGTTCCGATTGAACACCATGAGCCGTTGACTTTCTGCGGACCGACTGTAGAAACCGTACCGCTCGGAGTGTCCATGCTGAATACGATTTCGTCGACAGTCGACGGTGCCACACTGAGTATCTCCTGTCCCTTCTGCACAATAGTTATGCTTTGGGCGCTGGCAGCGAGAGATAAAACTATCGCCGATGCGAAAAGAAATAGTTTTTTCATGTCGATTTTTCTTTCAGTCCCTATCACTTTGCAACTTCAACCTCACGACCCATCTGCACGACTCCGGTAAGATTGATATCATCATCCATGATTATGATATCCGCGTCTTTGCCGCGCTCAAGGCTGCCCTTGCGATCATAAACTCCCATGATTTTAGCCGGAGTCTCTGAAGCCATGCGAGCCACATCTTCAAGCGGCAAGCCTGCCTCTTTGACCGCAACTTTTATAACGCGGTCCATAGTGGCGATCGAGCCGGCTATAGC
>CAMWNL010000024.1 GCA_947175585.1 uncultured Bacteroidales bacterium
TCGGCAGGGTCAGTTGTGTATCAGAGACAGGCCTCGCGGAGAGCGTTTTTGATGCGTCGTTTCTTTGTGATCTGGCTGCCTATGTGGAAATGAATGAGCTTCAGGCAGTCGGTCAGTTCGCGGCGACGGAGTATATCAAGTGCCTCAAGCAGCTCTGATGAGTCGAGTCCGAATTTCGACTGGTCGCCTCCGCTTTCTTCCCACTTTCCCGATCCCGAACTTGACAGCTTGATGCGTATGCCGATATTGGGGCGTATCTTCAGACGCTTCGATATGTCGGCAATAAGTCTCAACTCGTTGAGTTTCTCTACGACGAGATAGATATGGCGACCCATTTTCTGGGCGAGCAGGGCGAGTTCGATATAGCTTTCGTCCTTGTAGCCGTTACAGATTACGAGAGCGTTCTCGGCAATATTTGTTGCGAGCACAGCGTGAAGTTCGGGTTTTGATCCGGCTTCAAGACCAATGTTGAATTTCTTGCCGTAGCTGACGATTTCCTCCACTACTTCACGGATCTGGTTGACCTTAATCGGATAGATAAGATAACTGTTGGCTTTGTAGTCATATTGAGTTGATGCCTGGGCGAAGCACTTGGATATCTTTTCGATACGCGTGTCAAGGATGTCGGGGAAGCGCAGCAGCACCGGAGCCGTGATGTCGCGCACCTGCAGCTCGTCCATCACGTCTTTCAGGTCAACCGAGGCATAGCCCGGACGAGGTGTCACGGCAACGTGGCCTTTGTCGTTGATCGTAAAATAATTAAGGCCCCAGCCTTTTATGTTGTACAGCTCTGCGCTGTCTTCAATACGCCATCTTCTCATTCGGCAAAAAACTCCTGTATGAATTAAACAAAAAAAGTTGAAAATTATCAGTGTCGGCCTCTGCGGTTGATGTCTCAGATCTTAGTGACATAGACCCGTAAGCAGGGCAAAATTAATGATTATTCCCCGAAAAACATGGTTTCGGCGCATATTTTTGAAATATTAAGTAAATAAATGCTCAAAATGGTCAATTCAGAGTCAAAAAATATCTATATTTGCAGTTGAATTTAACAGAGACAAAAAACATTAATTATATAATTATCCATAAAACCAATTCATCGCAAAGTCATGAACCGTAAACTTTGTTTTATCGCAGTGCTTGGTGCATCAGTTGCCTTGTCTTCTTGCAGCAAGAAACTCGGACAGTTCCAGTCTGATTATTTCAGTGTTAACCCCAATCCCCTCGAAGTTGTAGGTGACAAAGTTCCTGCTACTGTTACAGGCCGTGTTCCCCAGAAGTTCTTCAAGAAGAACGCTGAGGTCACTGTTACTCCCTACCTCGTGTTCAACGGCACAGAAGTTGCTTCACAGGCATATAGCTTCCAGGGTGAAAAGGTACGTGGCAACAATCCCGTTATCTCTTATGACAACGGCGGTACTGTGACTATCCCCGTAAGCTACCTCTATCAGCCCGAAATGAATTCAAGCGTGCTCGAACTCGCGTTCACCGTTAACCAGGGCAGCAAGCAGTACGTTCTTCCCCGTGTACAGGTTGCTACAGGCGTTATCCCCACTGCAGCTTTCGCAACAGCTAAGACTGTTACTCCCGCTATCGCTCCTGACGCATTCCAGCGCATCATCAACGAGAAGTACTCTGCAGACATCATGTTCCTTATCAACGTTGCCAACATCCGCGCAGGTCAGCTTAAGACCAACGCCATGGATGAGCTTCGCAAGGAAATCCTCGCTACTGCAGGCAACCCCTCACTCGAACTCAAGGAAATCAACATCAATTCTTACGCTTCTCCCGACGGTCCCGAAGCATTCAACTATCAGCTCGCTGAAAAACGTGAAAAGAACACTGTAAACTATGTTGAAGGCGTTCTCAAGAAAGATAAGATCACTGAATTCGGTGAACTCACTAAAAACTTCACTGCTGAAGACTGGGAAGGCTTCAAAGAACTCGTTTCTAAGAGCAACATCCAGGACAAGGATCTTATCCTCAGCGTGCTCTCAATGTACAAAGATCCCCAGCAGCGCGAACGCGAACTCCGTAACCTCGCTGCAGTGTTCGAAGTACTCGCTGACCAGATCCTTCCTCAGCTCCGTTACTCTCGCATCACAGCGTCTATCGACGTTATCGGCAAGAGCGACAAAGAAATTCAGGATCTCTTCAAGTCTAACCCCAAAGAACTCTCAGTTGAAGAAATCCTCTACTGCGCTACTCTCACTGACAACCTCAACGATCGCATGAAGATCTACGAAACTGCAACCCGTATCTATCCCAACGACTACCGCACTTGGAACAACCTCGGTGTTACTCAGTACGAAGCCGGTGACTACAACGCAGCAAAGGCTAACTTCCAGAAGGCTCTTTCACTCAATGCTAAGAGTGCTGACGCTAAGATGAACCTCGGTCTCATCTCTATCCTTGACAAAGACTACGCTAAGGCTAACGAATACTTCGGTCAGGCTGCAGGCGCCGACGGTCTCAACAACGCTCTCGGTGTTTACTACCTCAAGATGGGTGACAACGCTTCTGCAGTTCGCGCATTCGGTGACAGCAAGACTAACAACGCTGCCCTCGCTCAGATCCTCACAAAGGATTACAGCAAGGCTAAAGCTACTCTCGCAGCTATCGCTAAGCCCGACGCTACCACTTACTACCTCAAGGCAGTCCTCGCAGCTCGCACTAACAACGAAGCTGACGTTAAGGCTAACCTCGCTAAGTCAATCAGCCTCGACAAGACTATGTCTGACCGCGCTGCTAACGACCTCGAATTTGCTAACTTCAACATCAAATAAATTCGCCCAGGCGACTATTTGAAGTAACTGATAACCCCGGGTGCACATTATATATAATGTCTACCCGGGGTTTCTATTTTTGTAAAAAGATTTTAAACGCTCCCCGATGAAATTTCAATTTGAACCCATTATAAAGGAAAAGGCGCCTGATTATAAACTGATAGCTATCGAAGCCGATGTCGAATCAGTCGAGACCCAGGATGATCTCTGGCGTGAGCTGACGGCCTTTGGTGACAGTTTTAGAGAGTGTCATGAGATGGCCGAGATCAACAAACGCCCCGGTATCGCAGGCACTCGCGAAGCTTATAAAGCCTTCGGTAAAGAGCCCAACCGTTACCGTCCGTCGACCGAGGCTCTGTGTCGCCGCTTTGTCAAAGGTCTCGAACTCTATCGTTCGCTCGCACTCATTGACCTTGTCAATCTGTTGTCTGTCTCATGCGGTCACTCTATAGGGGGATTTGATCTTGATAAAATCGAGGGAGAGACTCTGACGCTTGGCGTAGGTAGAGAAGGTGAACCCTACGAGGCCATCGGTCGCGGTCAGCTCAATATAGCCGGTCTTCCCGTCTGGCGTGACAAGGTCGGAGGCGTCGGCACGCCGACATCTGACAATGATCGTACAAAAATGAGCCGTGACACACGTCGACTGCTCATGACAATCAATGTCTATCGGCCCGATATGGCCGATGATGATATCATAGCTATGGCTGTGCGATTGCTGGAACATTATGCTTCGGCAACTAATATCACATATAATATATATAGACCATGAAACATCTCAGATTTTTTGGAGACTCGATAAATACCCGTCATATCGAAGACGCGGTCCGCATACTCCGCGACGGTGGTGTGGTGATTTATCCCACTGACACAATGTATGCTCTTGGTTGTGACGCACTCAATAACCGGGCGATCGAACGCCTTTGCCGTCTCAAGGGTATTAATCCCGACAAGCAGCTTCTGTCGATTGTCTGTGGTTCGATGTCGCAGGCATCAGAGTATGCGCGTATTGACAATAAAGCCTTCCGTCTGATGAAAGACTATCTGCCGGGCCCTTTCACATTCATCCTTCCGGCGTCCAATTCGCTTCCCAAGGTGTTCAAGGGGCGCAAGAGTGTCGGCGTCCGCATACCGCAATGTGAAATCGCCATGGAGCTTGCCGACTCACTCGGCAATCCTATATTGTCAACGTCTGTTGCCCCCGAAGACCCTGAAGATGCTGTTTCTCCTGATGCACTCGCCCTTGCCTATATGCACGATGCCGACCTGCTCATTGATGCCGGCGAAGGCCGTCAGGCAGTATCGACAATAGTTGACTGTCTCGACTCTTCGTCTCCTGAGATTATTCGTCAGGGTATAGGTGATATGCGGTTATAAATCTATATCATAGATATTGTATGCTGTGCCGCGGCCGCCCATGCCGTATTTCTGGTGCAGCAGTCCCTCGTTGAGTCTGAGTCCGTGGTCCTCGTTTGACGTGCCGAAATCGAAATATCGCTGATCCCCGGCTCGTTCGTTTATAAGTTTATGAAAGAGTAGATTCAGCGCCCCTGATGCTTTTCCCTCCGGCGATGCAGCGATATATTGCGTGTGTATGCATGTCGGTGTGACAAAGAGGACTGTTCCGGCTATGATGTTTCCCCGGGCGTTACGGGCTACATGAAGTTGGATGTTGTCCGGAAACCGCTCTGCGAGCATATTTATTTCTGTCAGGCTGTGGACAGGCTTTGTTTCATATCTTTCTGCAAGAAGCGCTTCAAGTATTGCCCAATATCCGGCATAATCATAGCTCTTCTCCGTAGTTATGCCCGACTTAATCGCGCGGCGCATGTTGCGTCTGCTGTTTTCGTTAAACTCTATCGCGCCATCAAGCAATATCGTTGACGAAAGGTTGCACTCTGCCAGTCGTCCACCGCAACGGAAAATGGCGTATGTGTCTTCTTCCGCCGGATAATGGTGAAAGATATGAGGGATTGTCTTATAGCGGAGCTTTTTGTATCCCGATTGTCTGTAATGATTCAGTATATCTGCCAACATAGAGAGGACATCAGCTCCGTCAATGCCACTGTATGGCAGCAGCAGTCCGCCATAGGTCAGACCACCGTGAGCCGACACTAAATTATCGTTTATGTGGCATGCGGCGAAAAGCGCGACAATCCGTTTGCCATGCCATATTATCAGGGAACGGTCAGCATAGCGGTCGGCATGATAATCCATATAGCCGCGTTTCAGCAGAAACGTTGCGTTGCGTGACTCTTTTACAAATGCGTCCCAATCTGTGCGGCGCTCCGGAGCATATCGCTCGATAGTAAACTGCCTCTTTTCATTCATTCTGCAAAAATAAACAAAAGTCATCGGCTTACCTCGCTACGATAACTTATTTTGACGAAAATCTATAGGAAAATTATAAATCAAACCAATACAGATTGTCGTTGTCTCCGTTTGTGGTGAAATAGATTTTTTTATTTTTTTCGTCTACGGCAAAAGTTGTTACCATAATTCCCACTTGATATGTTTCTACCTGATTACCCTCCCAGTCAATAGCGACTATGGTAGAGTGGGTAAAATCAGTGTCAGCCGGGTCGTGATAATTAATATATATTAGATTGTCAGTGTTTTGGGTATAAATAGTTGTTTTGTCAAGGTTGTCCCGATGAGTATATGAGCCTATTACGTGACGCTTTAGTTTGCCGCTGAAATCATAGAAGTCAATAATTGGCCTACAACTGGCGATAATGGCGATTAAATGTTCTTTTTCGGATACTGCACTATGGGCAGTGTGGACAAACATCTTTTTCATATCGTCATCAGCCAGAGCGATGACTTCGTCTGGGAGTTTAGGCGTAAATGATACCTCTATTTCAAAATCTTTATTGACTATGCCCCATTCCATCGGTAACCGACCTTGTTGTAATAGCTGGCGGCCGTCAGATAGGAAGTGATGATTCTGTACGTAATACCATTCCTCGGGAATATATAGTTGCTTATGGTATATTGAAATTAGACCATCTGCATCAATTATGTTTACGCCGTGCCCCGAATTATTGAGCATCGACAGATGATTATTATCGAATTTTTTTGTCGATAGTGAGATTGAACCGCCTGAAATATCTTCAGGCCCGGCTCCAACTATGCCTCCGCTTCGTGTGTATTTCAACGACGGAATCTCAAATACATCAAAGACTGTGTCCGGTCTGAAATTAGACAATATCAGCTCGTCTCCGATGATAAACATCCCTGTAGGGGCAAAGATACAAGGGGTAGCGATACTGTCAACAGTCACTGTCTTGCCTCCTGATAGATTAATAATCGTTGTGTCGTTTTGGGGTGTTGAGCAAGATGAAATTATTGATATGATTGCGCAAATAACCGGATATAAGTTTTTCATTGGTTTAGTCTGATATGGGTTGCCAAGACTTGTAAACTTCGTTAATAATTGCTTTTTTCCGGTCGGCTGGAACATCATCCATAAATCGAAATTCAAGGGTGTATATATCGTTTCCGACTTTTCTCACGAAAACGGTTACATTAGGAAAATATTCGAGTTGTTTGATTTTGCCGTCAACGATTGCTGCGCTAATATCTTTTATTCTGGCCAATCCTTTAAATTCTATGTCCGAGGATTTAAGCCAATAGCAATTTCTCATCTCCAAGACGTGTCCTGTGAAATGATTCTTGCCATCCTCAAGACTCAGCATACTTCCGTCAAGATGTGACATTTTTGAAGCAATAATACATGCGCTTTGTTCAAACCTCTTGTTGTTTGAAATTACGCTCATCCAATAGCCATATTTCTCGTTATTGCTATCGACATCAATGTTTTTGACTTCCGGAGGACAACCATTGGAAATTTCCCACCCGGATGGTATGGTATACTTGACCCATGTTGTCTCGACAATCGACTTTGACTCAGTTTTGTTTTGTGCAGATAGAGTTACTGGAAGATTCGTAATTGCAAAGAACAAAATTGCGAGTGAAAATCGATATAAAAGATGTTGAGAGTGCGTCATTAGCAAATTCAAAAATTACATGTGTTACTCGGACCTAAATCAGTACAAAACATCAGTTGGCCACAAGGTACACATTTGTAAGCAGGTATTGCATACTGTGTTATAGAGGTTGCCTCGATATATATTAGAAAACAAGGTGTGTCAGACCCGAGCTGTCCCGGAAATTCATTCTGGCTTAAAGCTTCTATATTATCACGGATTAACTTTTCTCTATCAGAAAGTTCTTCGTGGTTTGACGAAAATATACATATCAAAGATATGCATATTGTGATTAGTAAAGTTAGTTTTTTAGTCATGGTTTTCTATTTTTTACAAAAATATGATATGTTATAGCGAGAATGAAATAATTAGTGTTAAAAAAAATAATATTGTTACTGGAAGCACAATCTATCTCTTTGATGGAAACTTACATGTGAAATAGTGTCCGGTAAAACATTTCATTACGGTTGCTTGTTTGCAAACTAAATATTATGCTTAACCTCAACCGAAATGAAAAAGATTCTTACTTTAATTTTTATTCTGACGCTGACACTGTCAGTGCAGGCCGTGACAAAAGGCGATCGCACATCAGGCGGTGCCAAAAGTGTTGTATCGTCATCCCGGACACTGACACCGGCAGCTCAACGTAAGGCCGATGCCATCTATGAATCGTTGAGCAGGTCTTATGCTCAAGGTAAGGTTTCGGCTGACGGGGTCGTTGATAAGGCCTTATATCATAAGGTATGGAGTCCGGAATTGGCAGAGCGTTGTCTCAGACTTGTTTCCGATAACAATCCCAGAGCTATGGCTGAGCTTGGTTTGCTATATACCTACTATAAAACTGCCTATATGTTCCCCGGACATGAGGCCGACGGTGTGCGGCTGATGGAGACCGCCGCGCGTGCAGGCAACAAGGATGCGTCTGACTATCTGGGTGTCTATTATAATCGTATGGGAGATTATAAGAAGGCCGCACAATATTTTGAAGTTGCAGCTCCAAATAACAACCCTTTGGCCCTACATGCTATCGGAGGTATGTATGACTCGGGACATGGATATAAGAAAAACTTTGTAAAGGCGCGCGACTACTATCGTAAAGCCGCAATGAAAGGTCATGGCGCTTCTGCCGCAAAATATGGTCTTGAACTTCAGCGCCAGCGCTATGGTGGCATCGACATGCCCGGAGCTTTTATGTGGCTATACATCGGCGGTGACCTCGGTGATGACACCGCGCGCTCCAATCTTGAACTCCCTTTGCGTGGAGAGCGATTCGGTGATGATGCCCACACTGAGTTTATGCGCCATGCTCTTGCGTTAGGTGATGCGTGGAATGCGAATTATGGTAAGAAATTCGGTGCAACGCCTTTATATATCGACGGATTCAAGGCCGGTCTTGACGGTTACAGCAAAGCCGCTAAAAATGGTGATGAATGGTCGCTATTCTATCTTGGCAGCATGAGTTTCAATGATGAATTTCTCAATCAGAATGACGAACTCATCCTTGAGTGTTACGAACCTCTTATCGCATCAGGCAAGTTACCCAAGAATGTTTTAGCTCTTGTCTACGAGCGTATGGCTGAGATGTATCGCAACGGTCGCGGTGTAAAAGTCGATAAGGCAAAGGCAGCCGATTACACTCGTAAAGCCGCTGATTACGGAAGCCTGGCAGCCTATAAAATTATAGAAAATATTCCTGATTAAGAGCCGGCTTATAGTGTTAATAAAGAAATTTTCGTAACTTTGTCGTGCAATCGGTCGCGCTGATATGCGTGACTGTTGGGAAGATTACATCTCCTTGTCCCTGGTGACTTGGCAATTCGGCTCCGGCTGAAAGAGATGGAACGGCTCTTCTTCCCCGAGACGCCTGTCGGGACGTCCGAATCTTACATACGTTGCATCCCGTTTGCAATATTTGTCTAACCTGCGGTAATTTTGGCTCGTCTGAAGTTTATCGCAAAATGGGTAACGAATATGCAGATCGATTGTCACGACGTGGTAAGGAATCCTGAGCACCTGAACGTCAAAAACATTTTAGATTATACAGCAATGGTCAGTCGATTTGGCTGATCCGAGTCGCTCTGTTCCCCTTCATTGATGACGGTGGGCAGAGCGATGCTACATAATTAATTGACCATGAAACCTCTTGTCTTATCAATATAATTATCCCCGCAGACGTGCCAAAATTGATTTTCTGAACGAATGTCAACTTTGGCATTTCTCTTTCCGGATGAAATCCGTTCGTAAAAAATAATCAGGGTGAGCCGTTTTTATTCGACACACCCTGAGTTATCCGGTCGTGATGGTACGGGGTCTTGGAAATGAGGTTTTATAGCGGATACTCGTCACGGGCGAATAGCACGGTTGACAGATAGCGCTCTCCTGTATCGGGAAGTAGGGCGACTATGGTCTTACCTCTGTTTTCGGGCTGACGCGCTTCAGTCAACGCTACATGAAATGCCGCGCCTGATGAAATACCGGCGAGTACGCCTTCATATTGTGCGAGCATACGTGCTGCACGGATGGCGTCGTCGCTTGAAATAGGAACAACCGCATCCACAACATCGGGATTATAATTACGAGGCACGAAACCTGCTCCGATACCTTGTATCTTATGGGGACCGGCCGGTTTACCGGAAAGCACGGCTGAATCGGAAGGCTCGACAGCGATCGCCTTGACTGAAGGTTTGTGACGTTTGAGAGTTTCGGCTGTGCCGCTCAAAGTGCCGCCTGTACCTACTCCGGCCACGAAGATATCGATCTCTCCGTCGGTGTCATGCCAGATTTCTTCGCCGGTGGTATGACGATGGGCATCAGGATTGGCCGGGTTGTTGAATTGCTGGGGTATGAACGATCCCGGATTTTGGTCGCGGAGTTGCTCGGCTTTGGCGATGGCGCCTTTCATGCCTTCATTGCCCGGAGTGAGGACGAGGGTTGCGCCGAGAGCTTTGAGGAGATTCTGACGCTCGACGCTCATGGTGTCAGGCATCGTGAGTATGAGTCTGTAACCTTTGACCGATGCGACCCAGGCAAGACCGATGCCGGTGTTGCCGCTGGTTGGTTCGATAATCATGCCTCCTGGACGGAGAGCTCCCGAGCGTTCGGCAGCCTCGATCATGGCGAGCGCCACGCGGTCTTTGACGCTGCCGCCGGGAT
>CAMWNL010000025.1 GCA_947175585.1 uncultured Bacteroidales bacterium
CTCGGCACCCTGGCATCGCCAATAGCGGACCGGCGTCGAAGTGCGCCAATCAGCATAATAGGCATCAGCCGCTAATGACCAACCTCTGCGGAGACCAATTTCCACACCAAGATTAGGCACGGCAGCAATATCTGTCAATAGATTGGAACGTATCGCGAATTTATATCTGCCTGCGGATCTGTCCACGCGGTTGATTGATCTGACGGACAATATCTGCGGATCTGCAATTTTACAAATCTTATAAGGTGTATATGTGAAATCGGGTTTTACGAGGTCGTTAATGAAAACTAAAGAAACATGAGAAACACGCAACTCAGGGAAGATATCTGTCATCATCTGTTGCCAGAACTTGCCGCAGTCCAACTCTTTGAGTCGCATTTTGCGGCTGCCGACAACTGTAGAATCGGAGCCGATGATCCATTCCGGTACCTCACGTATAATCTTAGACGCTTCTCGGGCATAAAGCTGAGTCTTGCAGCTGTCGAGATGCATGGCGAGACCGCCCCAGTCTATGCCGATTGACGAGACTTTGATGTCAGAGGAGTCAATTCCGGTAAGGCGACCAATGATATCAGCGGCCGTTTCTGACCGCATCCGCGATAGGGAGTAGTTCATGTCAGTGTTTCCCTCGGGTGAGGTGCTTGAGACGATATCGGCTGATAATATGCGCCCGCGGGCTGATCCGATCAGATTTACGACATCTCTGTTGGCTCTGATATCTCCACAAAATTCGGATTCTCCCTGGCGATAGTATATAGAGCATCGCAGAGTGTCGATGGGCGATGCCGCCGCGACCTCGGCACACACAAATGCGAGAGTCAGTAGGAGCGTCATGATCGACGAGTGCAATATGTCGATGTGTAAATTCAAGATGGTCTATTATCTGTTAAGAATATTTGAATCAGGTGATGCAAAATTACAGGCTTCTCGTCGCTAATGGCAAACAATGGCAGTCTACATTGGGTCTACAACGAGGCGTAACGTGTCGTCTACAATGTGTTTACAGGGAGATACGGGTGGTAATTTAAGAACATAATCACTACATTTGCAACATGAAAAAGTTACTTATTACAGCATTTGCGGCGATTGCCCTGATGACCGGATGCAGTCAGAGCGAGCGACGTTATCACGCAGGCTCGGGGTGGAGTGCCCTCGATGACGAGATAGATTCAATGATAGTAAGGATTGACAGCTGCTATGACGAAGCCGGAGACCAGGATTCGATAAGGGCTGCTATTAAACGGTTGGGTACATCGCTCATGCGCCTCAACGGTAAGAAGCGTCGTGAGGGTGAGGCACGATTGCGTTTGCTTAAAGCGACGGGTGATAATCTTGAGGGTCATCGTGAACTCGCCATCGCACGGCTTGACACGACATTGTCTCTCTGCGACTCGTCAAACTATCCCTACACTTTTATCCGTGCGCAACTTTTAAGAAATCTCATTGCGGATCCATCGTCACCCGAAACATTCAGAATGATGCTGTCTGCTCTCGATTATTATAAGGCGGCCGGCGATATGAATCAGGAGGCATTGGTGGCGCTATGTCTGTCGCAAAGTCTGAATAATCCCGAAGAGCCCGGACTTACCCTCTATTATTTCAGGATGGCCGACTCTATCTATGAGCAGCTGGGCAAAAACGTCTACCACACGAAAAACAGAATAAACGAAGCGTATTTGCTCTATCAGCTCGGAGAAAAGGAGCAAAGCCGCAGAATTTATGATGAACTGCTGCTTAATCCCATTATCAACGATGATGAAATTGCACTTGAGATTGTGCTGAGAAATATGGCTGTTTTTTTCGATGACTCGACGGCGATGCGCAGGGGCTACCGTAAAGTCAATCCTGAAGAGTCGGCTGATAAGGAATGTCGCCATAGCGTCAGAGCTCTGTATGAGGCTTTGCTCTGCGAACATTTCATGAAAACCGGTGAGCGCGACTCGGCCGCTCATTATGCATCAATGACCGAAAAGCATTTCAATGAACTTATAGTCCCGAGATACAGGTCGCTCGCCGCTCAGAAACTATCAGACTACTATGACAGCGCAGGCAAAACCGGTAAGACGCTGGAATGGATGAAAATTTACAAGGCAACGACCGATTCGATAGTATCATCGCAGGGGCCGTGGAAAAAAATCTATCTTGATAATGTAAATACTCTCCACCGCTATGAGCATGAGGCTGAAAATATCCGTAGGCAATTAAAGCAAAGACACTATAGAATCATCTATATGCTGATTTCAGGTCTCTTAATGCTGACAGGTCTGTTTTTATGGTTAAGGACACGTCAGAAACTAAGAAATATGAAAATGAGATATGAGTGGGAGCGCAGCCAGCGAAAACTCATGGCGATGTCGTTGTCTCGTAACGAAGCTGACAAGGTGATAGATTATGTCCGCAACGAAACATCGCGACTCAGCCGCGAAAGCACTGTGGCCGGGAGCGAATTATCTCAAATTGAACGCAATCTGCGCATCCATCAGGCCGGACGGCTCGAAAATGATGCTTTTGAAGAAGTTTTCGGGCGCATACATCCCGATTTTGTGAAACGTTTGAAGGAGATCTCGCCAACGATATCAGAGAATAATATCAGACTTTGCTCTTATATTGTCATCGGACTCTCTAACCAGCAGATTGCCGAAATGCTGAATGTGCAGGCAAGCAGCATCAAGCAGTCGCGATGGAGACTCCGCAACAGACTGAAAATCCCCCCAAGCGAGACTCTTGAAGATTTTTTGCGAAGCCTGTCGGAATAGAAGAGGCTGAGCAACACACTGTGAATTTACTTGTAGTTTTCGGCGGCGTCGCGGATGGCGTAGAACATGCGGCGGTCGGCGTCAGTGAGGGTGACGCCGCGTCGGGCCATTACGCGAGTGGCGACGTCGAAAAATTTTGTCATGGATACATCGCTGAAACCGGCGGCGCTGCCTTCGCTGAATGAGGCGACGAAGTTGCGGGGGAAGCCGGTGCCGTGGATATTGACACCGACGCCGACCACTGTGGCGGTGTTGAACATCGTGTTGATGCCGGCTTTGGAGTGGTCGCCCATGATGAGTCCGCAGAATTGCAGGCCAGTGCGAGCGAAGCGATGGGTAGGGTAGTTCCAGAGTTTGATCTCCGTATAGTCGTTTTTGAGGTTGGAGGCTACGCAACCGGCTCCGAGGTTACACCACGAGCCGATGACGGCATTGCCCAGGAACCCGTCGTGGGCTTTGTTGGAGTAGCTGTGGATTACGACGTTGTTGAGTTCGCCACCGACCTTTGACCAGGGGCCGATAGTGGTTTCGCCATAGATTTTCGCTCCCATATTTATGACCGAATGTTGGCCGACTGCAATCGGTCCTCGCAGAGCGGCGCACTCCATCACTTCGGCATGGGCGCCGATATAGACCGGGCCATGGGTGACATTAATCGCACAGCACTCAACGACCGCGCCCTCCTCGATGAACACGCGCGAGCGGTCGCCGACAATTGTGACCGTCTCGCTGATCGGAGCGCTGATGCGGCCGGCTGTCAGAAGCTCGAAATCAGACTCAATCTGTCGGCCGTTCATGGTGAAGATGTCAGTGAGATGGCCGACACGAGTGACTGCAAGGTCGGTAATGATGCGAGAGGTTTCGCGACCTCTCACGGCTATAAGACGGTCGGCGGAGTCGTAGATGGCCTGGCCGACGGGGAGGCCGGAGATGGTTTCGGCGAGCAGTCGGTCAGGGATTATGTCAGACGAAATGCTGATAGAGTCATCGTCGTCGGGATCGGCGAGAAGCGGAAATATTTCGGTCAGATAATCAGCGGTGACGTAGCTGTAGGCGCCGGGGAGCATGCGCTGCCATTTCTCTCGCAGGGTGAGGGCGCCGATGCGGAGTTCGGATACCGGCCGGGTATAGGTCATGGGGAGGAGATTGGCGCGAGTGTCATCGCTATCAATGAGTATATAGTTCATTATTCAACGGTTTTTATTACGCAAAACTACGCAATTTGTCGTAATTTTGTGGTAAAAATTACGACAATAATGACTTTTACGGAAACACAACTGTCAGGAGTATGGCTGATCGAGCCTGTGAGACATGGAGATGCGCGCGGCTATTTTTGCGAAACGTTCCGTCGCGACGAGTTCGAGCGTCATATCGGTGCGGTAGATTTCGTTCAGGATAACGAGTCGCGGTCTCACCGCGGAGTGGCTCGCGGTCTGCATTATCAGGCCGGGGCTGCGGCTCAGGGTAAGCTAGTCAGAGTGTCGGAGGGCGCTGTGGTGGATGTTGTCGTCGATCTGCGTCGTGATTCGGCGACCTTCGGGCGGCATCTTTCAGTAGAACTTTCGGCGGAAAACGGCAGGCAGATGTTTGTGCCTCGCGGATTTGCCCACGGTTTTGTGGTGATGAGCGAGTCGGCGATGTTTCAGTATAAGGTCGATAATCTCTACTGTCCGTCGGCTGAAAGGTGTATCAGATTTGACGATCCGGAGCTGGCGATAGAATTCCCGATACCGGTCAACGAGTTGCTTTTTTCGGACAAAGACCTTCACGGACAAAGCTTTGCGGAAGCAGCCGGTGATGACTTCAAGTAGGGCCGGGGCCTTGCTCGTGTGGCATGGCCGCGAGTAACAGACTTAAAATATGTTTTATAACATATTTAAAAATTAGTGGGAAACGTTGGGAGTTGGGTGATTATTATATATATTTGCGAAATAATCTCCTAATTATTCCAACGAGGCCATGAAACGAATAGCAAATATAGTATTGTGCCTGACCATATTTTCGGTGGTGAGAGCAGAGTTGGTGCCATCTAATGTAGTAATTGCTGACGCTAACGAAGTATATACTTTTATTGAGGGAGGAGATTTTCTTGAAGTAAAAACTACGGAACAAGCTGTCTATGAAGCTACGCGCAAGGCGGCAACAGTAGTGCCTCATGTTTTTTACTGTGATGTGATTTCGCTCGACAAAGTATCGGGCGGTAAGGCTCAGTATAAAAGTATAAATTCCCCTAATGTATTTCATGACGACAGTAAAATCTGCTTTTTTGAGTCGGAACTTAAATCGAAAGGGGCTAAATCAAAAGCTGAGTTCAGAAGGACGTTTAAAGATGCAGCATATTTCACTAAAATATGTCTGGCAGATATTTATCCAATCAGGCAAAAGACTGTGAAGTTTGAAATTCCCGGGACAAGGCCTGATATTGAACTTATAGACCTCAATATGCCTGACAGTCTGATAGTGCGCAGCGAGATTGTAAATCCTGACAGATCACGCACGATTACATATTCGATCAATCGTTTGCCGGCGCTGAGGGACGAGAGTTCGGCTCCTCCATCGTTGACAAGAGAGCCTTATGTATTAATAAAAGGATATTTAGACGGGCTGGACGGATTATATGAATTTCACCGTTCGAGACTCGATGTCGACACTGTTATACCGGGAGTAGACGCGATTATCTCAGACGTGTGCGGCGGATCAACGTCACGTGATGACATCGTAAATAATATTTATAAATATGTGCAGGAGAAAATACGATATGTCGCCTATGAAGAGGGTGAAGCCGGTTTTCGCCCCGATGCTCCGGCTGAGGTGCTCAGAAAAGGCTACGGCGACTGTAAGGGTATGTCTCTCTTGCTTGCGACCCTGCTGAATCGAGCTGGAGTAGAGGCGTATGTGGCAAGTGTGGGAACGGATGATGTGCCGTTTAAGATTTCAGAATTTCCGATACTCGGTTCGACCGATCACATGATATGTATCGCTCCGGCGGAAGGCGATACACTCATTATCGACGCAACGCATGAGTATATTTCATCGCGCGACATACCGGCATGGATTCAGGGAAAAGACGCGATGATGTACACTGACAAAGGGTATCAAATGATAGATATACCGGTAAGGGGATCGGAATATGCCAGAGAGGAATCCGTGTATGAATATGAAATAACAGACGGTCGTCTGGAAGGGCAGGGGACCATGCGTTTCACAGGCGATAATCTTGAAATGTTCCTGTCAGTCGTCAATGACGTGAACAGGACTTATAAAAGTGACGTATTGGCAATGCAGATCAAACCGCGGCCGAAAGTCAAGGTGGAGACCTCAAGTGTGAAGGCTGATTTTGTCAAGCCGGGAGTGTTTGAGCTTTCGGCAAATATATCTGATGATAACGCGGTAACTGATACCGGCGAAGCAATATATGTAGATCTCAGTGTTGCGCCTGAAACATTTGTCAGACGTGTCAATCCCACAGGCAGACGAAGTGACTATCAATTGCCATTCCGCACCGCAAAAATTAGAAGGTCAACCGTGAAAATCCCTGATGGATATGATGTGGGAGAGCTGCCGGAAGATTTTCATGCGGAATGTGAAGGCGTTAAATTCGACTGTGTATTTGTGAAAGGTGAGGACGGAAAAGTCGCGATGACAAAATCATTTGATGTGGAGCAGACGCTTATCCCCTGTCGCTCGCTTGACGATTGGAACCGCACTCTGGCTGCCTGGAATGAGGCTTCAATGCACCAGGTGGAATTAATCAAGAAATAAAATTACAGGTTACGGCAAGTAACTTATTGTTGAAAACTATCCGAAGGGCAGGATAGTATAAAAGAAAGGAGCAATAGCATGAATAAACCGACATTAAAACTTCTGGTGATTTTGATAATGGCTTTGATGGCCAATGGTGTGGTACGCGCAGACGAAGCCGCTGACTACCGTAAGTTTGCAGAGGAAATCAAAAGTTGGGTCTACTCGATGGATCTGCCGGCTTTTTCAGTCAGAGAGATACCTGAAAAATACAAAAATGAGTCAGCTGTGTATGTAGCGATATATGATGACCTGGCTATCATACGTGACACGGAGACTGCCCGATTGCCAGGTACGCTGCGTTTCAGTAGTGACAAACATATTGAAGGTGGCAATCTTGAGCGTAAACTTATATATATAAACGACAAGGCGGCTCTTGATGAATTTTCAGAGTATGATTACAGAACATCTTTGACGAAAAAATATCCTTCAGGCAGGAAAAAGTATCGTCAGGTCTTAGGAGTAAAGGTGATAAAACCTGACGGAACTGAACGAGAAGTGGATACTGATGACTATATAGAGGTCAGAGATGGAAAGGATGGAAAAGACATGAGGCAGAAACTTGCTGTGCCGGGACTTGAAGTCGGAGATATGATCGATATGTTTGTATATGTAAGTCATGATCTGCATAACGCTCATCCCGATCCTGTGGCATTTGTGTTGAGGGAAGATTATCCGGTAATGGATTACACGTTGCACTGTCTGATTGACGGTTCGCTTTCATCAAGTTACCGTTTGCTTAACGATATTCCTGATTTTAAAGGTTTTCGTGACTATGCCGGGAATTTCCGACTGGACATGAATATGACTGATGTGCCGGCAAGACCAAGATTTTTCTATGACGATATGTTGCAGTCTCCGATGGTGAAGCTATTTGTGTTTAACCGTGATGCGGATGGTTTCGTGCCAAAGAGCTCGGCGGCGATCGGTCTTCTTCCCAATCCCGGTGTCGATGGGTTTAAGACGGAGTTGCTGAATGCACTTCGTGATCCATATTTCAAAGAGTCAGGTAAAGAAAAATTAATGGGATCGATCAAGTCTGTCGGAAAGATTCAGAGACGCTTGTCTCAAGCATTGAAATCAGGTGAGAAAAGTCTGGTGGATGTGGCGGATTGCGCCTATAATCTGTTGGCGTTCTCATACTTGATGTCTGATGGGTCGCCGTCGTCATTATTATTTGATGTCGAGCTTGAGAGTCTGTTGCGCGACCTTGTCGGAGATTCGCTGAAGACTGTGATCACAACTGATGATGACGTGGAATTGCTTGACCGCGCGGCCTCGATTTATTCGTTGGCGACAGGCTGTGCGTTGCCGGGAGGAGAGCGTTACTATTTCGAGCCGAGAGCTATCATGGCGCCATCTGAGCTACACCCCGGTTATGCAGCCCGATTGGCGCAGCAATATACTGATAAAGAGATCAGGAGTCTTGCTTTTCATGGCGATACCGTTTATTTTACGTTGCCTGATGCACGGGCAATAAAAAATCGAAAATATTGCGCACTTACAGTTGATATTGACGGAACGGATTTAAATGTCAACCGGCAAACGATTTGTACCGGCAGTTCCAAAATACCGGTTATGGGATTGCTGTCTGAGGAGGATATTACAAATGCCTATCTGGATTATTTTAATTCATGGGGAATAGATGTCGGACTTAAGGGCGGAGGAAAGAAGATTAAAGAACGCCTTGCGAGATATGTCGATGATAAAATCGGACAGGTTAATGATTTTAAACGAGAAGCTAAGGCTCACCACAGTGAGGGAGTTGTAGATTCTGTGAGAGGTCGTGTTGTCGCTGTCGGCATTGACCCCCATGCTCCAAAACTTATTTACGAAAGTGACTATGTGATAAGTGAGCTTGTCAAGAAAGCAGGTAAGAATAAACTGATTGCTATCGGCCGGTTGACCGAAGGATTCAGGGATATTCTCGATTCTGATCGTCAGCGCGATGAGAGGGATATTGTCGTGATCGGCTATCCGAGAGAATATATTACCAAAATTGTAGTCAATCTGCCTGATGGCGCCCGAGTGTCTGAAAAATCAATTGAGACTCTCAATCGCATGGTTAATAACTCTGCCGGAATGTTTGCGGTGTCGTCTCGCGTAGAGGATGGAAAGCTTGTGGCAGACGTGATGCTAAGGTTTGACCGTCGCTTTTTGCCATCGGATCGCTGGCCAGATGTAGTCGAGCTGCTTGAGGCTTCTTCGGAGTGGCAAGGGGTCAATGTGCTGGTCGAAAATTGACGGTTGAGAGTGTTAAATGTGACAAATTATAATTTTTTGATTTACAGGGGTGAAATATTTGGATATCAGAAAAAAAAGTGCTAATTTTGCAGTGGTTTAAAAGGCTCTGTGGCGCCATTCTGTCGTTAATGTCTTGAAATAGACTGCGATAGGTGGTGTTTGCGGTGTCTGGAAAATAGAAAAAGAATAGTATTAAAAGAGATAAGAAAACAAATTAAGAACTAAACAAACTAAGATGCCTACCATTCAGCAATTAGTAAGAAAAGGACGTGTGGCTCTTGAGGACAAGAGTAAGTCTCCCGCACTCGATTCATGTCCGCAGCGTCGCGGCGTGTGTGTGCGTGTGTACACTACCACTCCTAAAAAGCCTAACTCGGCAATGCGTAAGGTTGCACGTGTGCGCCTCACAAACGGAAAAGAAGTCAACTCATACATCCCCGGCGAAGGTCACAACCTTCAGGAGCACTCAATCGTGCTCGTGCGTGGCGGTCGTGTGAAAGACCTTCCCGGTGTGCGTTACCACATCGTTCGTGGCACACTTGACACCAGCGGTGTTAAAGATCGCACTCAGCGTCGCTCGAAATACGGAGCTAAGCGTCCTAAGGCCGGTGCAGCCAAGAAGTAATCTGTAAAGCGTCTTCCGGACTGCTCTACAGGTGAAGTTTTACTAAACGCACCGCGAGTAAACATTTAATTAATTATTAGATTAACTCGTTTTTGAATTTCTTGAAAAGCTGCCTTACAAAACAGGTTGAGTAAGCATTGTCAGAGGACAGGCTGAAGATTGAAGATGAAGAAAGCAACCAAGCAATCAAAAACACAACGTATTCTTTTAAAATGAGAAAGGCTAAACCTAAGAAACGGATCGTTTTGCCCGATCCCGTTTTCAATGACGTGAGAGTTACTAAGTTTGTCAATCATCTGATGTATGATGGCAAGAAGAATACAGCTTTCACAATTTTCTACGACGCACTTGAGACTGTGAAGTCTAAGTTGCCCAACGAAGAAATGACCGCCCTCGAGATCTGGAAAAAGGCTCTCGAAAATGTTACTCCTCAGGTTGAGGTTAAATCACGCCG